>NZ_KV800925.1:16171-23754 GCF_001810355.1 Neisseria sp. HMSC074B07
CCAACGAAAACAGCCTACGGAAATTGTTAATATCGATGTCCCTTCAAAATATGGTGCATGGGCTACCAACAACAAAACTGGAGTTTCAGGCGGTGCGATTGATATGGATTCCCGTGCGGCAGCAGAAAAAGCAGCCATCAAAAACTGTGAACAAGGTGGTCGTAATGCACCATGTAAAGTGGCTGTTTGGGTTCGGAATGGTTGCATTGCCGTTGCTCAAGGCAAGTCTGGTAAAAAATGGACTGCCTTTCCCAGCGCAAAAGAACCCGGTCTTGCGGAGGCTGATGCACTACGACAATGTCGAGCGTCTGGCAGCTCTCAATGTTCTATCGTTGCGAACGAAGGCTGCTCAATGCCGAAATACTGACATCATCAGTATGATTCAAGGTCGTCTGAACCTCTTTCAGCCGCAAGGTTCCGATTTCGGCTTTTATAGTGGATTAACTTTAAACCAGTACGGCGTTGCCTCGCCTTGGCTCAAAGAGACATTCTCTAAGGTGCTGAAGCACCAAGTGAATCGGTTTCTGTACTGTCTGTACTGCCTGCGGCTTCGTCGCCTTGTCCTGATTTAAATTTAAGCCACTATACTTGAATCAAATACAAGAAACCAAGAAAAAAACCTCTGTCAGACAGAGGTTTTTAGTATTCAGAAACCGGATTATTTCAATTTGGTTTCTTTGTAGATAACGTGTTTGCGGGCAACAGGGTCAAATTTTTTGATTTCCAGTTTGCCGGGCATAGTGCGTTTGTTTTTGGTAGTGGTGTAGAAGTGACCAGTACCTGCACTTGACTCCAGTTTGATTTTATCGCGCATTGCAGTAATCCTTAATTAACAGTTTAAATTAAGCTTCGCCGCGAGCACGCAAATCAGCCAATACGACGTCAATGCCTACTTTATCAATGGTACGCAATGCAGCGTTAGAAACGCGCAGGCGAACCCAGCGGTTTTCACTCTCTACCCAGAAACGACGTGATTGCAAGTTAGGCAAAAAACGACGTTTGGTTTTGTTGTTGGCGTGTGATACGTTGTTGCCAGACATCGGGCGCTTACCGGTCACTTTGCAAACTCGTGCCATGGTTAGTCTCCAAACTTCTAAAATAGTAAAACGTGATTTATACCATAAAAAGCAGCATTCATTCAAGCTGTTTGATGAAAAAACGATTGTTTTCGAGAATGAGCCCCTTCAATGTTGTTTTCAGGGAACGCTGTTTCTTAAAACGTGACGGGGACGAATTATAGCGGATTTTGTTATCGAATACATTTGTTTATCCCAATCCTCAGCCCGCAATATCAAGAACGGGGTAAAAGTAAGCTAAAAATTAAGCTAAAAATATTGATGCGAATAGTCCGTATCAACCGCACCGAACATCAACAAAAAGGTCGTCTGAAATTTTTCAGACGACCTTTGTTCAGACAATCCTATCAGTCCAACTGTGCAACCGATACCGGCAAACCGCGCACTGCGGCAAGCATGGTATTGGCAGTTTTCTGCTGTTGGCGGAATGCTGCCATATTGGTAGGCGTCAGTTTTGGAGTCGGCAATGCAACAGTCGTCGGATTAACCGGCTGACCGTTCACGCGCGCTTCATAGTGAAGGTGGGGGCCGGTTGAGCGTCCGCTTGTACCGACGAAACCAATCACTTCACCTGCCCGGACATTACCTTCCGCCGGCGTAAATGCACTCATGTGACCATAAAGCGTCTCAACGCCATTAGAGTGTCGGATCATGACGGTATTGCCATAACCGCCTTTCCAGCCTTTGAAGGTAATCACACCGTCGGCAGATGCTTTAATCGGCGTACCTGATGGTGCGGCATAGTCAATACCGGTATGCATACGGACGGTATGCAAGACGGGGTGAACCCGGTAGCCAAACGGCGAGGAAATACGGGTATAGACGACCGGCTCGATATTGAATCCCTCTTTTTGCTGGAGGGATTTACCGTTTTGGTCATAATAGCTGCCGCTCTCTTCGTCGCCTTTGCCTTGGCTGTAATAATAAGCCTGATAAGTTTTCCCGCCTTTGACGATTTCAGCCGCCAGAATATCGCCGGTACCCATTTGCTGGCCGCGGAAATACATATTGTTGTACAGAAGACGCACGACATCGCCTTCCTGCAAATCCTCCAAGCTCAGCACGTCAGAGAAAATTTCGCTGAGTGACTCGCGGATTTCGACAGGTATTTCGGCCTGCGCCATCGCGCCGCGTGCGGAAGTCCGTACAACGATAGAGCGCAAAGTGGGCATGACTTTCATATCTACTTCAGAAGTAGACAGCTGCCATTTGCCTTTGACTTTTTCCAACGCGACAAGGTTTCGTTCCAATTCTTCATCGGTAAAGAATTGTACGTCCGTTACCTGACCTGATGAATCGACACGGATGTTGACGGATTGGTTGGCGCGCAAATGCTGCATATTTTGATCTGCGCTGTTTTTCGCCATGATCTGTTTGATGTCGGTCTGCGCCACACCCATACGCGCCAAAACGTCGGCAAGGGAGTCGCCCTGTTGGACAACTTCCTGCGCCCAATAGCTGGACTGGAAATTGTTGGTTTCAACATAAACGGCGGGCAATTCCTCAGAAATCCGCTCCAACGCAATGCCTTGAGGATTGGAAACCGGCTCAGTGACCGCATAGGCAGTCATTACTCCTGACACAGGCAGCAGGATGCCCAACAACGACCAACGTACGGGTTTGTTGTGCCAGAAACGGCGCATGAATGAAAATCGAGTTGTTTTAGTCACGCATTATCCTTCAATGCGGTAATAATCACTCTACCACCGCATTTCTTATGTCATTTGAAATTATTGAGTTTAATTGTTTATCTTATCAACCGTGTTTACGGTCTCTCCCAGACAATATATATACCAAGTGAATAAAATAAACAATCAAATTTACTCAGAACCGAGCATGATTATCGGGGCTATTCTTTTGATTTACACCCCTTTTTTCTGAAATTTACGAGAACTTGATTATAACATATGCACACTTCCAACTCAAAAACGTCATCCATCATCCGACCTGATAATGACATTGGTTATTTTGAGTATGTTGTATTTTCTCGCGTAAAATAAGCTTTTTCCGTTCTGACCACCGCCATGAATCTGACGCTTGCTCTCCCCTCTCTCAACCGTCAAAAAGATGAGACACTCCCTCCTCTCCAGCTTCCTGCTTTTAACCAAATCTTGCGATATGGGTTATTACATAAACAAGAAATGAAGCCGTCTGATTTTTATCGCCGGCATTTATGGAAGGGAAGCTTGTTGGCCCAAGTCAAAGAGATGGCGGGGATTCCACCGCATCAGGCGGCAGCGTTTGCCAGCCCGATATGGCAGCAAATGGGGTTGCACCAAGTCAGCGTAGTCAGCGGCGAACATCTGCAAATCACAAAAGAAGAAGCCGCTCGATTATGTTTGGAACTGTCTGAGTTTTACAGCAAAGAGGGTTGGCATTTTCTGCCTGTCCGTCCCGATTTGTGGCTGATTACTTTGCCATCGGAAAGCGATTGGGGGATTGCGCCGGTATTGGATATCTACGGACAAATCGGTTCGGCGGACCAAGCTGATGGAAAAGACGCCTTACAATGGTTGGGAATGCAGACTGAAATTCAAATGTGGCTGCACCAACACCCGCTCAACGCCGTCCGCACTCAAAACGACACCCCTACAATCAACGGTCTTTGGCTGTGGCAGGATTTAACGGGGCTGCGATCTGCGGACTTCGTCGCTTCCGACAGCATTTGGGCGCAATTTTCAGACGACCCCCGCTTGGATGCACCTTATGATTTTCAGGCTTGGCTGGATGCGGTTGCTGAATCGAGCATTCATCCCGCCAACCCTGTCATTTTTCTGGACGACTTGGCTGTTACGGAGCAAACAGGCGATATTCAGACATACCAAGAAATTTTAGAAAGCTGGGAAACCCGCTGGTTTGCCCCGCTTTGGCAGGCAGTCTCGCAAGGTCGTCTGAAAAATCTGTCTATCAGCACCGACGGTGAAAACGGCGGCACTTTACGCATCACGCCGTTTTCAAAATGGAAATTCTGGCACCCGAAAAAAACATTTACCGGCAGATGGTAATGCGCCCGCCCCGCCTCGCCGCCCTGTTTATAGAAACACCAATAACGTTTACAATACGCGACCATTCCACTATTTGCACACACCGCCCATGAAAATCCGACTCGGTCAGCACAATGCACCTGATTTTCCGCAAGGAGCGGCCGTCACGATCGGTAATTTCGACGGCGTACACCTCGGTCACAAACACATCCTGCAAAAACTCAAAAACGAAGCCGATTCGCGCAACCTTCCCGTTATCGTCGTCATTTTCGAGCCGCAACCCAAAGAATTCTTCTCCCTAAAAGCAGGCTTTACGCCCCCATGCCGCATCGCCCCTTTGCGTACCAAGCTGGATTTGTTGAGCGATACCGGCTGTATCGACGCCGTATGGGTGCTGCGTTTCAACCAAGAATTTGCCGATATGAGCGCACAGGATTTCATCGACAAACTGTTGCGCCAAACACTCCACACACGCTACCTGCTTATCGGCGACGATTTCCGCTTCGGCGCCGGACGCGAAGGCTGTTTCGACTTATTGAAGCAGCAAAGCGATATACAAACCGAACGCACGCCTTCCGTCATCGTCGAAGACATCCGCACCAGCAGCACAGCCGTGCGCGAAGCCTTGACAGACGGCAATTTGGCGTACGCCAAAAAACTTTTGGGCCACGATTACGTTTTGAGCGGCAAAGTCAAACACGGCAAAAAACTCGGCAGAACCATCAACGCCCCTACCGCCAACATCCAACTTCCGCCCCACCGCTATCCCCTGCGCGGCGTATTCGTCATCGAAGCGGACGGTACATTCGGCACACGGCGCGGCGTTGCCAGCTTCGGACTCAACCCGACCGTCAGCAGCAACAATTCGCAAAAACTTGAAGTCCATTTGTTTGATTTTGAAGGCAATCTTTATGGACAACGTTTGAAAGTACGTTTCCTGCACAAACTGCGTGACGAACAAAAATTCAGCAATATCGAAGCATTGAAACGGCAAATCGAACAAGATATAAAAGAGGCGAAACAATGGCAGGAAACGGATTATAGTGGATTAAAATTGCAATGATACGGCGTTGCCAACGCCCTTATGTACTACCCGTACACGGCGGGCGTTGTCGCCTTGTCTCATTTTTATTTTAATCCACTATAAAAGCATCTGCGGCCATTGTCGGATAAAAATGAAAAAGGTCGTCTGAAATCTTTTCAGACGACCTTTTTCACAATATGCAGACATCAGCCTGCGAGATTTCTAATGGCCTAAATTCAAAAAGGACGACAACCATCAAAACGGTGCGCGGGGAACAGAATCCCTCTTTTAATTCAGTCCACTATATCCTACTTATTTAGCAGCAGGAGCCTGTTCTTGGGCGGCAGCAGGTGCAGTTTCGGTAGTAGTTTTACCTTGACCGGTCAGCGGGCTGGCAGCTTCGGCTTCCGGTGCAGCAGTTTCAGCAGCTTTGTCGGTTTTCAGGTCGTTGGCTTGTTTTTTAGCTTTGTTGGCTTTTTTGTGAACGTGTTCTGCTTTAGCGGCTTTGCCGGAAGCAGGTTGGGCCATAGCCACAGGAGCAGCGATCAAACCGGCAGAAACAAGAACGAGAGAGGTCAATTTAGACAATGTTTTCATGTGTAATATCCTTTCGGGAAATTTGTCTGATAAAATCATTCCGTCAAATGCCAAATGGCAATTTGCGTAAAGACAACCGCATAACCACTTGGTGCGATTGAGTTTTTATTGTAACGGTTTGTTTGTAAACCGAAGTCAGCTCGAGCGAAATTGAAATAAAGTTTCAAAAGGAGGGTTAACCCCCTTGTCCTGCTTTATTAATCGCACCTCATAGCTTGATTGTTTAAATTTATATATTTCATGGCATTACATCCGATGATTTTCGAACACCCCCGATTCCGCAATGCATCCTACATCCTGATGGGGCTTGCCCTGCTTGCGGTGCTGTATTTCCACTTTTTGCCGCTTTTGCTCGCCGTGATACTGACCTACGTCTTCATCACCAAGACCAACGGCCTGATTCTCTGGCTGCGCCGCCGTACGCTCGCGCGTAATACGTTTCTGCACAAATCGCTCAACGCGCACAATATCAACTTGATTTCGACCACGCTGACCATAGGCATCGTATTGACGGTTATCCTATTGATGTCGCTGGGGATTTACCACCTGATTCACGGCGGGCACATCACCGTGATGCTGACCAAGCTGGCGGCGATTCTGGAAGACACGAAAAACAGCAGCAGCCTGCCGCAGTCGGTTTTGAACATGCTGCCCAACAATACCGCCGAAATCAAAGCCTATGCGGTCAAATTGATTGAAGAATACAGCGCCGCGCTGACGCGCATCAGCAAAAACAGCTTCACCTCGTTCGTGTATATCCTTATCGGCATCATCATCGGCGCGATGCTCAGTTTCCACCGCCTCAACATGCGCAAAAACCGCCGCAAAATGCCGCCCTTCAAGGCAGAACTGGTGTGGCGGATTGTGAACTTCGAAACCAGCTTCGAGCGCGTGTTTCTGGCGCAGGTCAAAATCTCGCTGATCGATACCGCGCTGACGGGCGTGTACCTCTATCTGATCCTGCCGCTTTTCGGCGTCGAGTTGCCGTTTAAAATAACCGTGTTGGTGATCGCCTTCATCGTCGGGCTGATTCCCGTCGCGGGCAACCTGATTTCCAACACCATCATTATCATCTTGAGCCTCGGCGCGTCTTTATATGTAGCGGTCGCCTCGCTGGTGTTTCTGGTCGTCATCCACAAGCTCGAATACTTCCTGAACGCGAAAATCATCGGTTCGGAAATCGAATCAAGCGCATGGGAACTGCTGGTGGCGATGGTCGTGTTCGAACGGATTTTCGGCGTCGGCGGCATCATCGTCGCACCGGTTTATTATGCGTATCTGAAGAATGAGTTGAAGCAGCAAAAGCTGATTTAGATAGTGTTTGAAATATAGATGAAAGGTCGTCTGAAAAGCTCGAAATAGGTTTTTCAGACGACCTTTTTCAGTTACAGCAACCTGATCCCTTCCCCCGTCCGGCGGGGGAAGGTTAGGATGGAGGTGGTTTGCGGATATACAGCATAAAGGGCAAGAACCATCCTCTCCCCAACCCTCTCCCGCCGAACGGGAGAGGGGCGAATTCTCGTGGGCAAAGCCCACGCTACGATTGTTATCCCACAAATCAACACAAAAAATTCCGCTATGGGTTTTCTCCAACTTTAGGCGTTGCCCGACGGTGTAGCGTGGGCTTTGCCCGCGAATCCTGCTGTTTCTTAAATATTTCGTTATGTTTCTTTTCTGTCGGACAAAACAGCCGATTCATCAGCCTCCGTCATTCCCGCGCAGGCGGGAATCCAGACTCCAAAAGGCCGCTGCAATTTTTAAAGATTTCCATAGCTTCCAAAACCTAGATTCCCGCCTGCGCGGGAATGACGAAGCCGGTATTTTCCATTTGCATCTGCTAAAGAGGTCGTCTGAAAATCCCCAAACAGGTTTGAACTGGCCCCCAAATCTTGGACACTCATA
>NZ_KV800926.1:0-209 GCF_001810355.1 Neisseria sp. HMSC074B07
CTGAGTACCAGCCAGCCGTCGGGTGCTTCGGGGAAGGCGGTATCGGTTTGGAACACTTTCATCGGCGCCATGGAAACGACGTTGCCGCTGCCGTTGGCGACGGTTTGGCGGCAGAGGACGGCTTCGTTCAACAGGGTCGTCTGAACTTTGGCTTCGTCGGGGGTTTTGGGATGGAGGCCCCAGTTTTGCTGTTTGCCCAATAAGACGGT
>NZ_KV800927.1:0-22349 GCF_001810355.1 Neisseria sp. HMSC074B07
GTCTGAAAGACGCCCTCAAAGACCTGAAAGAGGCAGGTTTGATCCAAACCGCCCCCGCCGGCATCGCCACCGCGACACAACAAAGCCAACTGCACACTGCCAATGAAAACATCCACCTCGTCAGCGGCAGCCATACCGACATCACCGCCGGACAAAGCCTGACCGCCCATGCTGTAGAGAGCCTCAACCTGTTTGCGCAAAGCAGCGGCATCAAGGTACAGGCTAACCAGGGCAAAGTGGAAGTGCAGGCACAGAATGACGAGTTGCAGCTGAATGCGTTGAAGGATGCGGTGCTGACCAGCAGCGCGGGCAAAATCACCATCGCGGCGAAGGAAGAGATTCTGATTACCTGTAAAGGGGCGTATATCAAACTGGCGAACGGGGAGGTGGAGATTGGGAGTCCGAAGTTGGTTAGGGTAAAGGCGCCGATGGAGGTGACTGGGGCAAGTAGTTTTAATGATTTACAACTTCCCATATTTTTAACAAAAGAATTATACGATATACGATATGAGTTTTTAGATAAGCATGGAAATCCTTATATCAACGCCGATTATATTGCTTTTCTAGAGGATTATCAGGTAATTAGAGGAAAAACAGACAAGAATGGTCTTACTCAAATTTTTTACTCGAATGACCCCAAAAAAGTTAAAGTGCATTTAATACAAGGCACAGAAGATAATATCTAATATGAATATTTCAATACCATCTAAAAAGAAGGAACAAATAATGTCGGAAAAACAAAAAATGTATAGTTTTAGTGTATATGCTAAAGTAAGAACTAATGTTTTAAAACATAAATTATGCTACGACCTAAAAATACATAATAGAAATGGAAGTACTATTTTGTTCTTAAAAAAACAACCTTTAGGACTCAATGGAATGATTGGTCCACATGAAACTCGTAAAATTCCAATAAATTCCGCAAATAGTTATATTAAAGAAGTTATGTTGTATAAACTAATTGGTGGGAATGCTATACCAGTGCGTAAGCAGCCTTATATTATTCCTTACCCATTAGAAAATTTTAAAGGAAATACAATTAATCCTAAATTGCTGGAAACCACGTTAGATTACTTTGAATCAGAGGAGGTTCATGAAAAAAATAAAGTTGTTACAGTAGCAATTTCAAAAAAAGAATGTGTTTATGTTGAATATTTAAACGAACCTTTCCGGATATTTGCACTTAATTGTCTACCTGTTGAAAATATTGGCTGCCTAAATGGGCATTTAATGGTACATGGCACGATTAGCGTAAAAGACGGAGAAGTCTTTGTTTATGCTGAAGGTACAACTCCAGCAGCTCATCCTACTACTGGTGATGGTACTTTACATTTTCTAGGGAAAGCTACTTTGTATGATGAGCACAATATTCTCAAAGAAGAATTTTTCAAAGTTGGGAATTATATGTATGAAGCAGAAGAACATAATTGGTTCACAAAACCTAGAGCAAACCCTTTTTCACCACGCAAAATTATTGGACACGTTAAGATACGATTACCAAAACCAACATGCCGGAATAATTTCCATTTAGAGGTTGAATTTTCTTATCAAATTGAGCGCCCTGGTGCTGGTAGTCCTACATCATTAACCACTGCAAAAAAGAACTTTAAACTACAAACGTTCATAAAATGAAACAATAAACATATTTATAAGTCCTCTAATAAATAACTAGGAAAATTTCTCTTTACAACATGATGTTAAATAAACCTACCAAGTAAGAACCTGCAATTTTTTTATGAATATTACATTTTTTATTTCTTGAATATATTTTTGAATATCATCCATTAAACAAAAACATTATATACATAAGCAAACCTAGGATGGATTTAAAAGCTAGCTCCCACAAAGGTCGTCTGAAATTTTTTCAGATGACCTATCAAATACAGATCAAAAAGTAGGCTACTGCTCTAGTAATAACGTCTGCAACAAATCGTTTCGATAAACTATTTGATTTGTACGCGCTTAATGGCTTTTCCTCATAGTAATAAGTCTGCTTTGAACTGAATTTTCTTAGTTATCCGTGATAGTCCTTTGATTAAAACTGCAATTCGCCTTAAAAAGGTGTATCCATGAAGAAATTTATTAAATTAGCTTTAATCTCTTTAGGCACGCTATCTGCAATCATATTTATACCATTTCTGATATTAATGTTCAGCTATGATCAACATGATGATAATTATTACAAAACTCCTGCTGAGTTTTTAAATTCCAAGTCATTTTCATGGTACATTGATATTTTTCCCAAAAGCAGCAGCAATATATTCTTGAGGACTTTTGTTGAAACAAATGAAATGATCGTTATTTTTGAAGCAAATAAAGCAGATGAAATACCCTTTTCCCAACTTTATCCTATAACTTCTAAAGGGATAGAATATTTAAAAAACTTCAATATTCCTGCTTCCCAAAAACAATCTTTTTTGGATAACGGTAAATTATATTGTTATTTTTATTCAAACAACTCTCCTTATTTGGTCAGTAAATACTATTCAAACAATCCTGATCTAGTACATTATATGTTTACATCACTCCGATCCGAGGAAGCTTTAGAGCTTTGTCCTTCAAATACCGTAAAAACGCATTAGCTCAATCCTGATTCAAATACCATCTCGGGTTTAGGATTCAAAAAACCATTATATTTTCTTCATATACTGAAACATGGGCATCAATTCTATTATTAATATCTACTTGCCAAGTATTGCTTTATTCATTCTTTTTATTTTTCTTGTTATTGAGTGGAAAAACGACGTGGAACTGAGAAAAAGAATGAAAGATATGAATTTCTTTGAAAGAAATTATATTTTCCCTAATTATTTTTATATATATACTGCAATATGGACAATAACTCTATTGATGCTACTTATTCATGAACCATTTTTTTATTTTATGTTTTTATTTTGTTTATTATTCTCTGGAGGGTTTATTCATACCGAAAGAAAAACAAGTCAATTGAGAAGTTTTATGTATGGAATGTATTATGGAACTCTATTTGTTCTCATAATCTGGTTGATTAATTTAAAACTGAATATAATTTCTTTACCTGATTAACAGGCAAGTGGAAGTTTTGCTGGAAATCCGACATTTTTAGGTAATTTGATGACCTCACTCCAAACTGCTTGTTTTTTATGAGAATATATTTGAATAAACATCGTAACGCTTTATGTAAAGCCCCCGTCCTGATGGTAAAAAGCTGGGACAGACATTACGGATAAAGTTTAATGCGGAGAAATCTTGTATGACTCAACTTCAGGTTATTTCAAGCAATTCCTCTTTAAAAGAAAAATATTATGTTTCTTAATAGCAAATAATATTGTTTGGGAATTTATCCTTCAATAGGTTATTGAGATCTGAATCTCCGTTAAAAAGGTCGTCTGAAAACCGTTTAAATCCAGTTAAACCGGTTTTCAGACGACCTTTTGTGTTGGAAATCGTGTTTACTTCAACGCTGCCAGACAATCCTTCACTAATGCCGGGCCTTTATAAATCATGCCGCTGTACACTTGGACGGCGGCTGCGCCGAGGCGGATTTTTTCTGCGGCGTCCTTGCCGTTCATAATACCGCCGACGCCGATAATCGGCAGCTTGCCGTCTATGTGTTCCGCCAATATTTTCAGCACTTGGTTGCTTTTTTCGCGCACGGGCAGGCCGCTTAGACCGCCCTGCTCGCCTGCGAGCGGATGGCTGCCGAGGCTTGATTTGTCGATGGTGGTATTGGTGGCGATGATGCCGTCCATTTCGACGGATTTGACGACGTGGGCGATGTCTTCAATTTGTGCTTCATCTAAATCGGGAGCGATTTTGACGGCGAGCGGGACGTATTTTCCGTGCGCGGCGGCAAGCTGCGCCTGTTTGTTTTTCAGGGCTTCGAGTAGCGCGCTCAGTTCGTCGCCGCCTTGCAGTGCGCGGAGGTTTTTGGTGTTGGGTGAGGAAATATTGACGGTAATGTAACTTGCGTGTGCGTAGGCTTTTTCGAGGCAGATTAGATAGTCGGCGGCGGCGTTTTCGATGGGGGTGCCGGCGTTTTTGCCGATGTTGATGCCCAACACGCCTTGATAACGGCTTTTTTCGATGTTTTGAATCATGGCGTCGATGCCGTGGTTGTTGAAGCCCATGCGGTTGATGATGCCTTGGTGTTCGGGAACGCGGAAGAGGCGCGGCTGCGGGTTGCCGGGCTGCGGTTTGGGCGTGACCGTGCCGATTTCGAGGAAACCGAAGCCGAGTGCGCCCAATGCGTCTATGTATTCGCCGTTTTTATCGAGTCCGGCAGCCAGTCCGACCGGATTGGGCAGGTTGATGCCCATGAGTTTGACGGGCTTGATGCGGTTGTCGGAAATCGGAAGCAAACCGAGTTTGTATACTTTGTTGAGCGCGTCGAGGGTGAAATGGTGGGCTTTTTCGGCATCGAGTTTGAACAGCAGGCTACGGGCTAGGGAATACATGGGTTTCTTTCGGATGATTGGCAAACCGCCGTATTTTACCCGAAACTGTTACTTGCCTGCGAAAAGGTCGTCTGAAACCTGATTTCCGGTTTCAGACGACCTTTTCTGTTTTATCCTTGCAAGTGTTTTGTTCAACTCAAGAGCATTTCCTGCATCAGCTTCATGCCCCATTGCCAGCCGCCGAGTGCGCCGTTGAGCGTGCCAGAGTGTGGCGACAGGAGGAGGCGGGCGTTCCACAGGTTTGCCCGTTCTTCCGCCCAGTTGCGCAGCATGCCGTTTTGTTCGGCGATGACAAGCGCGGTGCGGCAGGGGCAACGGACGCGCTGGAAGGTGTGTATTTCATCGTCGGGGAAGGCTTCTGGACGCGGCGACACAAGGATGATGTTGACGATTTTTTTCTGTGTCAGGATGTCGGTTTGGTAGAGCCACGCCAGAAAAGCGGATACGCCTGCGCCGTGTACGACGACGGCGATGTGTTCGCCGCTGATGCCTTCAAACGCTGTTTGAATATTTGCCTGCCATTGGGCGATGCTTTGATTGGCGGAAGCGGCAGCGGTTTGGACGACGGGATAGCTGACCGCCCAGCGGTCTATCCACATTTCTGCTTCGTCCGCGTCGCGTATTAAAAACAGCGTTAGGTCTTCGAGTTCGAAAGTTCGCATTTCAGACGACCTATTTGAGCAAATCGTTGAGCGTAAAGGTAATCAAGAGCACGGCGGGGACGCTTAAAACGGCACAGGTGGCGAGGCAGATCAGGATGTTGGCAATCAACCGCCAGCCTTTCCAACCGAAACACTTGGCGGCAATCATGAGGCAGGGCAGTGAAAACAGCAGCCACACAACTGCCCAAAGCGGATTGGCGCGGGTCATTTCAACCCAGCCGGACATCCGCGCCAGCATGAATATCGTCCACACCAGCATAGGCAGTACAAACGCGGCAACCACCCATGCCGCGCCTATGCCGGTTTTACCGTTCACATTCCAATCGTATTTGCCGAAAACTTTATTGGGCAGCATAGTCGTACTCCACGACCAAAGGCGCATGGTCGGAAAATTTCTCATCTTTATAAACATGCGCGGACACCGCTTTGGCGGCGAGTTCGGGCGTAACCATCTGATAGTCGATGCGCCACCCGACATCTTTCGCATACGCCTGTCCGCGGTTGCTCCACCAAGTGTAGCCGGGGTTGTCGGGATAGAGCGTGCGCCACATATCCGTCCAGCCGAGCGTATGGATGACTTTGCCTATCCATTCGCGCTCCTCGGGCAGGAAGCCTGAGTTTTTCTGATTGCCTTTCCAGTTTTTCAGGTCGATGTTTTGGTGGGCGATGTTCCAGTCGCCGCAAACGACAATATCGCGCCCCTCCGCCTTCATGGCTTCAAGCATGGGATAGAACGCGTCTAAAAAGCGGTATTTCAATTCCTGCCGCTCCGGCGCGCTGGTGCCGCTGGGCAGATAAAGCGAAATCACCGATAGCTTGCCGAAATCGCAGCGCACAAACCGCCCTTCCCTGTCGAATTCTTCAATGCCCATACCGATTTGCACATTGTCAGGTGCGCGTTTGCTGTACACCGCTACGCCGCTGTAACCGCGTTTCTCAGCGCAATGCCAATGGCCGTGCATCCCGTGCGGATTCTTCATTTCGTCGGACAAATCGGCTTCCTGCGCTTTGAGTTCCTGCACGCAGACAATGTCCGCGCCCGATGCGGCGATGTATTCGTAAAATCCTTTTTTGTAGGCGGAGCGGATGCCGTTGACGTTGGCGGAGATGATTTTCAGCATAATTTTGTGCTTTGGAATATTGGTTTGAGAAGAAAAACGGATTGTAACCGATATAGAGGAATCGCTACAAAACCGCTCTTCCTTTTTGCTGCAACTGTTTGTGAACGCTTCAACATTACCTTTGCGGACCAACCATAAAAATAGGTCGTCTGAAAACGGATAACCAAACCGTTTTCAGACGACCTTTCCCCTTGAGGTGGTTCGACGATTCAAAATTTTGTGCTTTTTTCGTTTTTAAATACTTTCTGCTTGAGTAACAAGGCCCGTAAGATGACCAACTTTACCGTGCCGTTGCTACACATTTGATATTTATGCCGAAAGTCGTGAAATTTTGAGTGTCTGCACCCCTTGTAAAAAAGTAAATGCAACTTTCACTTTTTATTGTTTTTGGCCGGCAAACGTCCCTACGATTTTACCGACCTGATAAACACCGGCTGTCTCTGCGGCTGCGGAACCGAAGAAACCGCCGTGTATTTCTGCCGTCGGGGTGACGGAAGAAAATCTGTTGCCGTTGATATCCGCATCAACGGTGAGCGTTTTGTTGAAATAGCCGAGGCTGCCACTGACTTTTTTGCTTTCGAAATCAGCAGTCAGACGGCCTGTACCGTATGCCTGCGCCAGAGTACCGCGCACGCTGACGGTCGATACGTCGTAAACTGCCTGTCCGATTTTCGGCATTTCTGCTTCACGGGTAAAATTACCGTTGAAGAAAGCGTAATTGTTTTGCGACTCGGTCTTCACGATGCCGGCAACCGCATCGGGTGTACTGTGGTGCAGGACGTAATTGCCGCCAAAATTGGCAAGGCGTTTATTCTCCGAACCGCCGACGCTGTCCCGCCAGCCGTTTTTAAAACTCTCGCCTTGTACGGCTGCAAGATCGACCTCTACGCCTTCGATGGTAATCTTGTTCCAATCGGCATGATTGAATGCCACTGCGGAATCAGAAGCATTGTTTCCGCTGAAAAATTGTTTTCCGGATTCCGGTTTTTCCGATTTTGCAGCTACCGGCAATGCGGAAGCTGCGTCTGCCGAGGGCAGGGCTTGGGCAGATTTTGGAGCCTGTGTCGGCGTGGATTGCGTACTGGGGGAAGAGCTGCCGCCACCGCAGGCAGATAGGGCTGCAACACACATCAAAGCAAGATATTTTTTCATAATTTTGTTCTTAAAATTGTTATCTGACGAAGACAGGAACGCATTCTAAGCACAAACAATATGACTTTGTAATAAATATGCCAAACGAGCATTTTTTGCGACCAACGGCAATAATAAAGGCCGTCATAAAGTACACATTTACTTTTCAGACGACCTTCTAACAACCTTTTTATCAGCGTTCAGCTACATTGTTGGCGCAAAGCTTTGTCACGCTCCATCTGCACATTAATCTTATTCACCAAGTCCTTATCCAACAATTGGCTCTCATAATGATCCTGCACCGCATCCAAAGTTTGGATACAGGCGGTTTTGTTGTTTGCCTGACGGTAAGCATCGGCAGCATCGTTGGCGGCAGTCACTGTTTCAATCGGATTAAGGAAGTCGCCGCACTGTTTCAGATAATTTTGTTTGATATCCGCAGCCTGTTCGAATTTTCCTGAACGTAAGGTCGTCTGAAAACGGTTTTCCATCTTTTTGACACCTTGTTGCGAACAAACCTGCGGCAGTTTGTAATACTCCGACGGGAAAGATACACCCGCGCCGCAATAATTTTCGCAGCCCTCGGCATCCACTTTTACCTCATCCCCCTTGAATTGGAACGATATTTGGCAGCCTTCCCCATCTTTCCAAACCTTATTCTTATCCATTTTCCCTTGCGCGCCACATATATGCCCGCGTTCGTTGGCAGATTCAATATTGAACTGATTGCCGTTGATTTTCAGCCAGTCGTGGGCAATGGGTTGTTTCGTTCTGTACTCCGCGGCAAATGCCACGCTGCCCATGCTCATCGCCAAAACCAAACATAAAACTTTTTTCATAAATATTCCTTTTCATTAAACAATACAGCCTGCCTGCAATAGAGGTCTCCATAGTACCCATACCGATTAGGCAAAGCCAGTTTGCTATAATACTACCATTTTTATTCTCACCGACATCCGCCCGTACCATGCCCCATCTCGATTTCTCCCAAACCCTCTCCAAAGACCGCCATTTCCTGCAATCCGCCTTCAAAAATCCCAACAAATACGGCGGCTTGTCCAAAGTCGAAGAAAAATACCAAAAATCGCACGACCTCTATCTGCAACGCCTGTCCAAACTGCCCAAACCCGAGTTCGACAACACCCTGCCCGTTCACGAAAAGCTCGAAGAAATCAAAAAAGCCATTGCCGAGAATCAGGTAACGATTATTTGCGGCGAAACCGGTTCGGGCAAAACCACGCAGTTGCCCAAGATTTGTCTGGAACTCGGGCGCGGGGCGGCGGGGCTAATCGGGCATACCCAGCCGCGCCGTTTGGCCGCGCGCTCAGTGGCGGAGCGGATTGCCGAAGAGTTAAAATCAGAAATCGGCAGTGCGGTGGGCTATAAGGTGCGCTTTACCGACCACACCTCGCGCGATGCCTGCGTCAAACTGATGACCGACGGCATCCTGCTGGCGGAAACCCAGACCGACCGTTATCTCGCCGCCTACGACACGATTATCATCGACGAAGCGCACGAACGCAGCCTGAACATCGACTTCCTGCTGGGCTACCTGAAACAGCTGCTGCCGCGCCGCCCCGACTTGAAAGTCATCATCACCTCGGCAACCATAGACGCAGAACGCTTCTCCCAACACTTCAACGGCGCGCCCGTGCTGGAAGTGAGCGGGCGCACCTACCCCGTCGAAATCCTCTACCGCCCGCTGGCCAGCAAAGACGAAGACGACGCAGAAGTGGAGCTGACCGACGCGATTGTCGATGCGGCGGACGAATTGGCGCGACACGGCGAAGGCGATATTTTGGTGTTCCTGCCGGGCGAACGCGAAATCCGCGAAGCCGCCGAAGCCCTGCGCAAATCCACACTGCGCCGCAACGACGAAATCCTGCCCCTGTTCGCACGCCTGTCGCACTCCGAACAGCACAAAATCTTCCACCCCTCAGGCGCGAAACGCCGCATCGTGTTAGCAACCAACGTCGCCGAAACCTCGCTCACCGTACCGGGCATCAAATACGTCATCGACACAGGCCTCGCACGCGTCAAACGCTATTCCGCACGGGCAAAAGTGGAACAGCTTCATGTCGAAAAAATCTCCCAAGCCGCCGCCCGCCAACGCTCCGGCCGCTGCGGACGCGTCTCCGCAGGCGTGTGTATCCGACTGTTTTCAGAAGAAGATTTCAACAGCCGCACCGAATTCACCGACCCGGAAATCGTCCGCAGCAACCTGGCTGCCGTCATCCTGCGCATGGCAACGTTGAAACTGGGCGACGTGGCGGCATTCCCATTCCTCGAAGCGCCGGACCAGCGGTATATCAATGATGGATTTCAGGTGTTGTTGGAATTAGGGGCGGTGGAGGTCGTCTGAAAAGCATAGGACGGGCATAAATGTCCGACGAAGATGGATGAAGCTATAAAACATATTTTGGACATAATTGTCCGACCTATCTGTTAGAAAATTAACAAAAAAATATGGAGTATGAATATGAGTGATTATGACTTTTTGTGGGAAATGCGAGACCTTGGTTATAGTAATGAAGAAATTATGGAAGCCGCAGCTTGTGGATATGCACCTTACGAGGCTATTTATTTAGATGATGATAGAAATACCCAAATTATTGATGATTTATTTGATGATATAAAAGATTGGGATACGAATGTTCAAGTCAGTTATGAAACAATTAAAGACGAAGAAACTGCTTATTTTAAAGAGCAAATATTTAATAGTTTAATTGAAAATGCAAAAGAATATTATTCACTTACAGGAAGATATTTACAAATTTGGGGAGAATTAGGCGAACTTTATGCTGAATTAGAATACGGATTAAAAAGGCATAAGGACGTTAACCACGAAGGTTCTGATGGTTTCATTAACGGAAAACTGGTTGAAGTGAAAACCATATCTCCTTTAAAACAACATAACCAAGTAGTCGTGAAGAAAAAAGGAAGTTTTGAGCAACTATTGATTGTACGAATCAGTAAAAATTTTGAATTTAAAGCCAAATTAATTTCAAGAGATAAACTGAATGGAACAACTGGAAAATTCTTAAAAGGAAAAATTAAATAAAGAGTAGATTGGACATTCATGCCCGACACAATCCGACAAATGACAAACCATTTTCAGACGACCTCGTTTTTTTAAAAAACAATTTGTAAACAGATAGCTGCTGAAGAATACCGTTGCCGAGCCCCCAAACCGAGCCTGCAACTTTTATTGTGAACTTCCCATTATGAAAAAATCCCTTTTCGTTCTCTTTCTGTATTCATTTCTACTTACTGCCAGCGAAATCGCCTATCGCTTTGTATTCGGGATTGAAACTCTGCCGGCTGCAAAAATTGCGGAAACGTTTGCGCTGATATTTGTGATTGCTGCGCTGTATCTGTTTGCGCGTTATAAGGCTTCGCGGCTGCTGATTGCGTTGTTTTTCGCGCTCAGCATCATTGCCAACAATGTGCATTACGCGGTTTATCAAAGTTGGATGACGGGCATCAATTATTGGCTGATGCTGAAAGAGGTTACCGAAGTCGGCAGCGCGGGCGCGTCAATGTTGGATAAGTTGTGGCTGCCTGCGTTGTGGGGTGTAGCGGAAGTCGTGTTGTTTTGCAGCCTTGCCAAGTTCCGCCGTAAGACGCATTTTGCCGCCGATATATTGTTCGCTGCGGCGATGTTGCTGATTTTTGGACGTTCATTCAGTACGACGCAGGAACACGGTATTTCGCCCAAACCGACATACAGCTGCGTCAAAGCCAATTATTTCAGCTTCGGCTATTTTGTCGGGCGCGTATTGCCGTATCAATTGTTTGATTTAAGCAAAATCCCTGTGTTCAAACAGCCTGCGCCAAGCAAAACCGGACAAGCCAGTATTCAAAATATCATCCTGATTATGGGCGAAAGCGAAAGCGCGGCGCATTTGAAACTGTTTGGCTACGGACGCGAAACTTCGCCGTTTTTGACCCAACTGTCGCAAGCTGACTTTAAGCCGATTGTGAAGCAAAGCTATTCCGCCGCGTTGATGACGGCAGTCTCCCTGCCCAGCTTTTTCAATGCGATACCGCATGCCAACGGCTACGAGCAAATCAGCAGCGGCGATACCAATATGTTCCGCCTCGCCAAAGAGCAGGGTTACGAAACGTATTTTTACAGCGCGCAGGCGGAAAACGAGATGGCGATTTTGAACCTAATCGGCAAAAAGTGGATCGACCATCTGATTCAGCCGACCCAACTCGGCTACCGCAACGGCGACAATATGCCCGACGATAAGCTGCTGCCGCTGTTCGACAAAATCAATTTGCAGCAGGGCAAGCATTTTATTGTGTTGCACCAACGCGGTTCGCACGTCCCATACGGCGCGCTGTTGCAACAACAGGATAAGGTGTTCGGCGAAGCCAATATCGTGGACAAATACGACAGCACCATCCACAAAACCGACCAAATGATCCAAACCGTGTTCCAGCAGCTGCAAAAACAGCCTGAAAACAACTGGTTGTTTGTCTATACCTCAGACCACGGGCAGTATGTGCACCAAGACACCTTCAACCAAGGCACGGTACATCCCGACAGCTACATCGTACCGCTGGTGTTATACAGCCCTGATGCCGCCGTGCAGCAATCCGCCAACCAAGCCTTTGCGCCTTGCGAAATTGCCTTCCACCAGCAGCTTTCAACTTTCCTGATTCACACGCTGGGCTACGATATGAAGGTTTCGGGCTGCACCGAAGGCTCGGTAACGGGCAATCTGATCACAGGCGATGCGGGCAGCCTGAACATCCGCAACGGCAAAGCGGAATATGTTTATCCGCAATAAGGCGGCGCAAACCTACGAACCCTATAAATTGAGACCACGTCGGACATGAACGCCCGACCTAAAAAACTATGCAAAACACTAAAAATCAAGCACGCGGCTCAGGCATTCATGCCCGACACAATTCGACAAACGACAAAACCGTTTCAGACGACCTTCAAAACGTTTCGGGCAATATCGTCGCCCCTCCCCGCTACCGCCTGACCAAACTCGGCGAACAAATGGCGCGCCTGCCCATCGACCCGAAAATCGCACGCATTTTGCTGGCGGCGAAGAAACACGACTGCATGGCGGAAATATTGGTGATCGCGTCCGCGCTGTCGATTCAAGACCCGCGCGAGCGGCCGTTGGAAGCGCGCGATGCCGCCGCCAAGGCGCACGAGCGTTTTACCGACAAGCAGTCCGATTTCCTTGCCTATCTGAATATTTGGGACAGCTTCCAGCGCGAGCGCGACAAGGGTTTGTCCAACAAGCAGCTGGTGCAGTGGTGCCGCCAATATTTCCTGTCGCACCTGCGGATGCGCGAATGGCGCGAGCTGCATCACCAGCTTGCCCAAACCGCGATTGAAATGGGCTTGACCACCAAGGAAGCGGCTTTCAGACGACCTCCCGAAGTCAGGCAGCTCACGTCGTCTGAAAACCAAGGCGACCAAGACCTATCCGCCAAACTCAAACAAAAACAACTGGATAAGAAACAACACCGCGCCCAAATCCGCGCTGCAAAAGAAGCGGGCTACGAACAAATCCACCGCGCCCTGCTCACCGGCCTCATCGCCAACGTCGGCATGAAATCGCCCGACGGCAACGACTACACCGGCGCGCGCGGCAGCCGCTTCCACCTTTTCCCTGCCTCCGCCCTGTTCAAAGCCAAAACCAAATGGGTGATGGCGGCAGAACTCGTTGAAACGACAAAACTTTATGCACGCGACGTAGCCGCCATCCAGCCCGAATGGATCGAGCAGGAAGCACCGCACCTTGTCCGCTACCACTATTTCGAGCCGCACTGGGAGCAAAAACGCGGCGAAGTCGTCGCCAACGAACGGGTAACGCTCTACGGCCTGACCGTCTTGCCGCGCCGTCCCGTGTCCTATGGCAGAATCGCCCCCGAAGAAGCGCGCGAAATCTTTATCCGCAGCGCGCTGGTGGCGCAGGAATGCGATTTGAAAGCGGAATTTTTTGTCCACAACAAAAAGCTGATTAAGGAAATTACCGAACTCGAACACAAATCGCGCAAGCAAGACGTGCTGGTTGATGACGAAACGCTGTTTGCGTTTTATCACGAACGGCTGCCCGATTTTTATACGACGGATGCGGTTTCAGGCAGCCTGCATCCTGCAAATCCGCAGCAAACCACCCCCTCCCCCGTAGGGGAGGGCAAAACAGTTGCCACACAAACCAACTTTTCCGCAGCCGCAGCAAACCCTCTCCCTACCCCTCTCCCGCAGGAGAGGGAACAGAGTGCCGCAGTTTCAACGGTTTCAGGCAGTCTGAAAACAATGTCTTGCGAAGCAAGGCTGAATTTCTGCGAAGCTAAAACTAAAACCGAAAGCAGCCTGCACTCCCAAAGGCTACCTGAAAACCACACACCCCAGTTTTCAGACGACCTGCGTCCTGCAAACCCTCAGCAAACTACCCCCTCCCCCGTGGGGGAGGGCTGGGGAGAGGGCAAAACAGTTGCCGCACAAACCAACTTTTCCGCAACCGCAGCAAACCCTCGCCCTAACCCTCTCCCACAGGAGAGGGAACAAGGTGCCGCAGCTTCAACGGTTTCAGACGACCCCAAAGCTCAAAGGCTACCTGAAAACTCCCTATGCTACGCCGACGGTCAATCGATACTGCTGGGTGACCGTGTAACGATCGACAGCAAACAATGGCACGGCAAAATCGTTGCCTTGATTGCCGAGCAGCAATGCGACCCGTCCATCGGTTCCGCCGAAGAATGGGCGACATTACAAAGTGGCGTAATGGCGCCATTTGACGAAGCCGGCTTGGTACACTATCCCGATGCTGAGACTGCCGACGAACTCATCTTATTGGCACGAGCGGATGCAGCAGATGTCCTAAAATCTCAAAAGCGCAACGTAGGGTGTGTGGCGCAAGCCACGCACGCGGATTCCAAAGATACGGACAACCGCGTGCGTGAACCGAGTTTACATACCCTACAAAATGTTTCAGACGACCCCAAACCCAAAAAGCAGCCTGCACCCCAAAAAAACCGTCTGAAACCCCTCCCCCTCGCCGACATCCGCACCTTCCAAGCCTGGCTCAAAACCGCCGAGCGCGACAACCCGCGCCTGCTGTTCCTCAGCCGCGACGACCTCATGCAGCACGCCGCCGCGCACATCACCGAAGAACAATTCCCCAAACACTGGCAAACCGCAGACGGCAAATTCAAACTCAGCTACCGCTTCGAGCCGCACCACCCGCTCGACGGCGTTACCCTCACCCTGCCGCTCACCGTGCTCAACCGCATCAGCCCCGCCGCCCTCGAATGGCTCGTGCCCGGCATGATACGCGAAAAAATCCAGTTGCAAATCAAAGCGCTGCCCAAGCAAATCCGTCGCATCTGCGTGCCCGTGCCCGAATTCATCACCCAATTTCTAAGCCAAAACCCCGACCGCAACACCCCCATCCTGCCCCAACTCGCCCAAGCCATCGCCAAAACCGCAGGCGACATCCGCATACTCGAGCAAATCAATCAAGACGAATGGGCCGCGTTTAGGCTGCCCGAACACTGCTATTTCAACCTCCGCATCATCGACGACGGCGGACAAGAATTAGCCATGGGGCGCGATTTAATCCAAATCCAACAACAACTTGGCAAAGCCGCCGCCACCACCTTCCGCGACAACACCCAAGAATTCGAGCGCGACAACGTTACCGCATGGGACATCGGCACCCTGCCCGAATCCATCAAATTCGCCCGCGGCAAACAGCAGCTCACCGGCTACCTCAGCCTGCAAAAAGAAAAAGACGGCCGCATCGCCCTGCGCCTGTTCGACACATCTGCCGCCGCCGAACAAGCCCACCGATTAGGCGTGATCGAACTCATGAAACTACAACTAAAAGAACAAGTTAAAGACCTGAACAAAGGCATCCAAGGCTTCACCCAAGCCGCCATGCTGCTCAAACACATCAACGCCGATACCCTGCGCGACGACCTCACCCAAGCCGTCTGCGACCGCGCCTTTATCGGCGAAGACGAGCTGCCGCGCAACGAAAAAGCCTTCAAAGAACAAATCAAACGCGCCCGCAGCCGCCTGCCCGCCGTCAAAGAAGCCCTCAGCCGCTACTTGCAGGAAACCGCCGCCGCCTACGTCGAACTCAACGGCAAACTCGGCAAACACCCGCTCACCCACCTCATGCGCCAACGCCTGCAAACTCTGCTCACCGCCGGCTTCGCCACCCGCACCCCGTGGGCACAATGGCCGCGCCTCCCCATCTACCTCAAAGCCATGACCCTGCGCCTCGAAAAATACAGCAGCAACCCCGCCCGCGACGCAGCCCGCGAAGCCGACATACAGGAATTAGAACAGATGTGGCAGGAAAAAACCGACGGTTTGGTGAAACAAGGACAACCCATTTCAGACGACCTCGCTGCGTTTAAATGGATGATTGAAGAATTGAGGGTGTCGCTGTTCGCGCAGGAATTGAAGACACCGTATCCGGTGTCGGTGAAGAGGTTGAGAAAAGTTTGGGAGAAATTATAAATATAAAGCAGGATCATCATTTATAGTTCATAATTGATGATCCTGCTCTTTTAAGGCAATTTAGTCTCTGACGGAAGAGGATGATCACTTTTATAAGATAAATCATCCAAAATAAATCGCTTATATCTTTTTAAAGTTGCAACTGAAATTCCTTCCTCTGGCAATATTAGAGGACCAACAACATCCATATTTGCCTCACGCATCTTTTCAGCGTATTCACTTGCGATTAACCTAACACTTTCTGAATCTTCTTCTGGCATCTTTGATATATCATGCGCAACTATTATCAATAAATTTACAGAATAATTTTTATCTTCTTCTATCTCTTCATCAGGGGTAATTTCCACATAGATCCCTAAAATATGCTCGCTACCTTTTTCTGTAAATTTTCTGCGTTTATCTTTCTTCCATTTTTCATCAAAACGCCGATCAAATTCCGTGGGTAATGCAGGACGTTGATAGCGACCAGCCAACCAAGCGACAAATTCTTTTAAAGAATTTAATTCTAGTTCGATATAAGATTCAGGTATTAAGCTCTCTGGGAAATCATCTTTCAACAAGCAAATTTTCTCATGAGCCTTAATTTCCAAAGATAAACGTTCTATTTGTCCCTCATTATCAACAATAGCTTCAATATGCAATTTCCTTGGATGTTTGTTATGAGCAAAATTTCCATCCATCTTGTCTTTTTTTCTTGCAATCATAAACTCAATCATTGGTTCTTGAGCATGAGCAATATCACAAGATTGTGAGGCTACAACCAAGTAAATATCTTCAGTTATTCCAACATCCGGATAAAGACAAATAAGGGTGGGTAAATCTTTCTGTTGAACAAACCCACCCTGTCTCCATCCCGCTGATTCCATCCAATGTCGCACTCTTTTAGCCTCCAAATAAGTTAGAACAATCCCTTCTCACTTCGAGGACTTAAAAGATCAATTCGACTACCTGCAAATAATATCTTTTCAGCATTTAAATCTTCTTCGACCAATAGATCTAATATACTTTTACCATTAAGTATTTTTTTTTCCAAATCATGTCTATTTCCACTGAAACCAGCATTTGACCAATTAGTTGCAAGCAAAAATAAATCAAAGATACGTTTTCTTTTTTCTGAAGATCGGATATTTCCTGTTTTCCAATTATGAAGTGTCTTACGACTCACTCCAATAATTTTTGCTAATTCATCATTAGATAAAGAAAAAGTATTTTTAATATTTTCTAAATTACTAGGTAATTTTTCTATAATTTCTAAAGATTTACTTATAATAGTAGATCCTGATCGCTCCATACCAATAGTAGCTTTTAGATCAAAATTACCACTTTTGATAAGTGTATATCTTTCAAAATTTTCATATGAGTTTTTTGGAGATGAGATACTAGAGCCACTTAACACAAAGACCAAACCAGCCCCAACCAACCCAACACTTGAGTATCTTATGCCGTTAATTAATTCCATTTTGATTTACCCTTATCAGTTGTGATATCCCAAAACGCTTTACGACTGTATTCATGCATTTTTTCTAACTTTAGAATAAGATCATCTAATTTAAAGTCTGGATTATCGCTTTCTTGTGATAAATTTATATCCCAAAAATGATCAAAATCCAAGAAAATTCTTGTTGCCATATGATTATTTGCCTCTATTTTTATTGGTAACATCATATCTGGCCACATTGGCAGAGCTTTGTGTGCGTACATAGAACGCACAACCATGCAACCTTCAGCTGTTTCTAAGACAATTTCATTGATATGTTGATTCATCTCTCCTACAGACGACAAAGAATTGCTCGCATATAAAAAACTTTGTACATATTCTTCAATATTCTCATTATTTTCTTCTGTTATAGCATCATTGTATCTCAACCCAATCCTTAGCCATAAACTTGGATTTACAATTTTAATAAAGGCTTCTAGTGCTTTTTTGCATTGCTGCTTGAAACCATCAAAACGATCATATTCACTAGTAACATAAACTAACCGATTCGAATTGAGAGTAATAGCTTGTTTCTTACTCTTTGATTGCAAAACCCATTCTGTTGTAGTATTTATTCCAATACCACTCGGGGAAATTTGAAATTCTTGATTTTGTTGCGTATCAATGAGTGGGAACTCCTGACGGAGTTCATCTTGCAATGTTGGTATATATTTCTCCATTTCTAAAATAGGAGAAAAACGAAACTCTGCTAAAACAAATACTAATGGTTGTTGTGAGAGCTTTTGATAGGTTGTCATAATGGCACCTAATAATGATGTGTCAAGAGATACGAACCTATTTTACACATAAAATTACACATAGGGTAGCCCGTGCCATGTAAATAAGTCGTAGCTTATGTCTTTCGAGATGCCTATATATATACGAAACACATAGAACCTAGACTTTACACGCAAAGTATGTGTAGAACGCACACACTCAGTCTTTCTAAACAACTCCCCTTTCTACCCACCCCAAAAGGTCGTCTGAACCCCATTTTCAGACGACCTTTTGCCTCCTTACAAAACAAATCTTCCCACTACCCTCTCCCCAAACGTCGTCTGAACCAGTAAACTCCCCATATTTCAACAACTTATTGGAAACCAACCATGCCCCGTATCCACCCGCTCCACCTGTTCCCGTCCCATATCGCCGAACGCGGCCTGTTGTATTTTCAGCAGGGCAAGGTTCGCGACGTCCAAAAAACTTCCGCAGGGCGTTATCGGGCGGAGGTGCGTGGTTCGGAAAACTATTCGGTATGGCTGAAGCTGGATAGCGATTTATACATTAAGGACGGGGGCTGCGATTGCCCTTATGGCGGGGCGTGCAAGCATATGGCGGCATTGTGGTATGCGGTGCGCGCCCAAACGCCGGACGGGCAGCCGGACGAGCCCGACGCGCAGCAGCCTAAACAGGGCGGTAATCCGTATCGGCAGCAGCTCTCCCGAATCTTTTCCCGAACCCGATATTATGATTACTACGAAGCTGCCGATTTGGGCATCAGGCTGCAAGACTGGTTGGAAGATGTGGCGCAAGAGGGGACGGCGGCGTTGGCGCAGGCTTTGCCTCTGTTGATACCGCGTTTGCAGGATGCTTTTGAAAAGGCGGACGATTCGGACGGTAGGTTGGGCGATGCTATGTATATGGCAATCGGCCTGCTGGAAGAGGTAGTCATGGAAAACGTCACTAAGCGCTTGATCAATTTTTTGGACAAATGCTTGGACGACAGCCGCTATTTTGAATACTCCGAAGCGAGCAATAAAATCTACCAAATCCGCGCCCGAATCTGGCGGCTACGCGGCGAATGGCAGGCGTGGCAAGATTGTGTGAATAAACGTTTGGCAGTTGCCAAATTGGATTGGGATTATGAATTTTGGGCATTTGAGGGCTGGCAGGTTTTGCAGACGAAAGGCGATACTGCTGCCGCGCAGGATTTTTTCAGACGACATCTGCGCCTGCCGAAATTCAGACAAATTGCGGTAGAACAAGCAGTCGGGCAGCAAGATTGGGCGGAAGCGGAACGCCTCTTGCGCGAAGGTATCAGCATTGCCGAAGCTGAAGGAACACTCGGCACAATGCACAAATGGAAGCTGCAACTTTTCGATGTATTGAAGGAAACCGGTAAAAATGTACGCGAAATCGCAGCGGATTTGGCGTTTTCCACCAGCCTTTCATTGCCGCATTACGAAGTGTGGAAAGCCACGTTTTCCTCTGCCGAATGGCCGGATGAATTCAACCGCCTGCTTGCGCGCTTGTCGGGCCAATATTCGCTGCAAGCCGAAATATTGGAGCATGAACAGGAATTCGACCTGTTGCTCGCCCTATTGCAGCAACATCTTTCGTTGTACATGATGGAACGTTTTGCCCCGTCTTTCCCCGAGCCGTATCACGACCAAATCGTGGCTTGCTACCTGAAAATCTTTGCGGCTCAAATCAATAAGGCAAGTAACCGCAATCAATACCGCCAGCTCTTTAACCAATTAAAGATACTCCGCCGCCAATATTCCGCACAACGGCAGGCAATGGAAGACTTCGCCGACGAAATCAGGGAACGATATAGCGACAAACCGCGCCGGCCTGCGTTGCTGGAAGAATTGGATCGGGCGGGGTTTTAGGGTGCAGGAGGTTGGATTGGGCGCGTCGCGCTTTCATACGCCTGCACATCACACAAAACTTGGAATCTGCGTGCAGCCTTTCTAAACTCTCCCTTTCCAACCAAACCAAAGGTCGTCTGAAACTCATTTTCAGACGACCTTCACATACCATGTGCAATACTTCCGAATAAGCTACGCCGCCAATCGTACCATCATACGCACGAACCTTTCCCGCCTATCTGCACACCTTTCCTGCTTTCAGACGACCTTTTGTCATTTTGTAAAGCAAGGATAAGAAAATTATGAAAGAATACCTGTTTGGCTTAATTGCCCTTGCTGCCTGACATGAAGAGGGTTACTCTTCTGCATAATTTTGATTTCATTACCCGGTCGGGGTTAAACGTAAAGGAACTTTGATGAAAAAATACCTCATGCTATTTGCTCTTTTCGCCGCTGCCGGCACTCAGGCAAAAGAATTTTTCCGTGTGACCGATCTGCCCGACGGCTGGCAGGCGCATATTTCTGTCGAGGGCTGCAAAGACAATCATTGCGGCGGCAAAGGCGCGGTGTTTTTGTATCACCCTAAGAAGGAAACCACAAATGTTTTTAAGAGTGACGACCTGATATTTGAACGCGGCGAAGGCAGCAAAATCTCTGCGGCAAAAAGCCCTTTGATTATGAAAGACTTTACCTTTGACGGACTCAAAGATATTGCTGTTGCGACCGGCAATAAAGGCCCTAAAAACTCTCCTACATACGATATCTACGAGCAAGGCGAGTATGGTGATTTTAGCCAAAGTTATTCACTGACTGAATTGACCAAGAATTACATGGGTATGTTCCGCGTCGACAACAAACAAAAAGCCCTGATTGTGACGAATGAAGTCGACTGCTGCACCCGCATCGAAGAACGCTACCGTTACAACCACGATGAGTATAGTCTGGTGCCGTTCTACTCCCGTTCAGTCGATACCTCTGACGAGGACAAGGTCGTGGTAACTGAAACCCGAACCGACCGTCGTGGCAACGAGAAAACCACTACCCGAACCTACACTCCCGCACAATGGCAGCGTCTGAATAAATAATCCGGTCAGACCGGATATGAATCCGCCACATGGCTGGCGGATAATGCAAACGCAAAGGTCGTCTGAAAACTTGAGATTCAGGTTTTCAGACGACCTTTATCATAGAAAAAAGCCCGCAAATCCCTTACAATACGCCCCTAAAATTTTGAAAGCACACAAGAATCATGGAAGCCGAAGTAATCAACCAGCTCAACAACACCCTGAACGATTTGGAAAAGCGCAGCGAAGACATCCGCGTCTATATGGACTATCAGGGCAAGAAAGACCGATTGGAAGAAGTCATCGGCCTTTCCGAAGACCCTGAGCTGTGGAACGACCCGAAACGCGCCCAAGAAATCGGCAAAGAGCGCAAAATCCTTGAAGGCATCGTGTTGACGCTCGATAACATCGCATCGGGCATCGAAGACAACCGCATGCTGATTGAAATGGCCGTCGAAGAAAACGACGAAGAAGGTTTCGCCGCCGTGCAGGAAGACGTGGCGGGACTGGAAAAACAGATGGCAGATTTGGAGTTCAAACGGATGTTCAACCAGCCCGCCGACCCGAACAACTGTTTTATCGACATCACCGCAGGCGCGGGCGGTACGGAAGCGGAAGACTGGGCGGGTATGCTGTTCCGCATGTACAGCCGCTACGCCGAGCGTAAAGGCTTCAAAATCGAAATCCTCGAAGAAGACGACGGCGAAATCGCAGGCATCAACCGCGCCACCATCCGCGTGGAAGGCGAATACGCCTACGGCTTGCTGCGCACCGAAACCGGCGTTCACCGCCTGGTGCGCTACTCGCCGTTTGACTCGAACAACAAACGCCATACGTCGTTCTCATCCGTGTTCGTGTACCCCGAAATCGACGATTCTATCGAAATCGAAATCAACCCCGCCGATTTGCGCATCGACACCTATCGCGCATCGGGCGCGGGCGGCCAGCACATCAACAAAACCGACTCCGCCGTGCGTATTACCCACGAGCCGACGGGGATTGTGGTGCAGTGTCAAAACGACCGTTCGCAACACGCCAACAAAGCCGCTGCGATGGAAATGCTGAAATCCAAACTGTATGAATTGGAAATGCGCAAACGCAACGAAGAGAAACAGGCGTTGGAAGAAGGCAAGTCCGATGTGGGTTGGGGCAGCCAAATCCGTTCGTACGTCTTGGACTCCTCGCGCATCAAAGACTTGCGCACAGGCTACGAAGTCGGCAACACCAAAGCCGTATTGGACGGCGATTTGGACGGCTTCATCGAAGCCAGCCTGAAACAGGGCGTGTAACCCTCAAAATATCAAAAGGTCGTCTGAAAACCATAGATTTCGGTTTGAACTGCACCCCAAAAGTTGGACATC
>NZ_KV800928.1:0-26911 GCF_001810355.1 Neisseria sp. HMSC074B07
TGGGGGCCAGTTCAGTTTTCAGACGACCTTTTCTACATCACATTCAAATTAAAACCGGATTACAGTTTCCACTCGCTCAGTTTGGCAGCGTAGGCTTCCAAGTCTGCAATCGGACGGGTTGCCACGCCGCTTTCCATCGCAGCTTTGGCGGCAGCCGAAGCAACACGCGGCAGCAGGCGGGAGTCGAACGGGGTCGGAATCAGGTATTCCGCACCGAATTCGAATTTCTTACCGTAAGCGGCAACCACTTCTTCAGTTACCTCTTCTTTCGCCAAATCCGCCAAAGCATAGACGCAGGCGCGTTTCATTTCTTCATTGATGGTCGTCGCGCCGACGTCCAACGCTCCGCGGAAGATGAACGGGAAGCACAATACGTTGTTCACTTGATTCGGGAAATCGGAACGACCAGTACCGATGACCACGTCCGGACGGGTTTCTTTTGCCAATGGCGGCAGGATTTCCGGATTCGGGTTTGCCATGGCGAACACGATAGGCTTGGCGTTCATGGTGTTCAGCATTTCAGGCGTCAGCAGGTTCGCACCGGAGAGGCCCAAGAAGATGTCTTTGCCTTTGACGGCATCGGCAAGCACGCGTTGACCGTTGTCTTCAATGGCGTAGAACTGTTTGGACTCGTCCATGCGGTCTTTGTCTTCGCGGGTTTTGTAAATCACGCCTTTGGAGTCGCAAACGGTAACGTTTTCACGTTTCAGACCCAAATCGAGCAGTTGGTTCAAGCAGGCAATCGCAGCCGCACCCGCGCCGGAGCAAACCAAGGTCGCTTCTTCGATTTTACGGCCGGTATAGCGCAGGGCATTCAATACGGCGGCGGCGGTGATGATGGCGGTACCGTGTTGGTCGTCGTGGAATACGGGGATTTTGCAGCGTTTGCGCAATTCGCGTTCGATGTAGAAGCACTCAGGCGCTTTGATGTCCTCGAGATTGATGCCGCCGAAGGTCGGCTCTAAAGCAGCGATGATGTCCACTAATTTTTGCGGGTCTTTTTCATCGATTTCGATGTCGAATACGTCCACACCGGCGAATTTTTTAAACAATACGCCTTTGCCTTCCATCACAGGTTTGCCCGCCAACGCGCCGATGTTGCCCAAGCCCAAAACGGCGGTACCGTTGGAAATCACGGCGACCAAGTTGCCTTTGGCGGTATATTTGTACGCATTTTGCGGATCGGCATGGATTTCCATACAAGGAGCCGCAACGCCCGGCGAGTACGCCAAAGCCAAGTCTTTGGACGTGGCCAGCGATTTGGTGGGGGTAACGGAGACTTTACCCGGCACGGGGAATTCGTGAAATTTCAGTGCGGCTTCTTTTAATGAGTTTTCCATTTTTCGATCCTGTTGCGAGAGAGATGTTGAGACGAGGTCGTCTGAAACGTTGGTTTCGGGACGTTTGGCATTACAAAGCGGCTTATTTATTAACAAATAAACCTATTTTGTAATAGCGTGTAATTTTACCATGTTCCCAATGCGGCGCATACCGCTATTTTCATCTGAAACAAATAACCTCAAAGCAAAAACGTATCCTTTCACGACCTTCATTCGGTTTTAAACATCCATACCGAAACTGCGCGCCAGCGCATGTTCGATATCCGCCCTCACCTCCTCCAAACTCCGGTTGCCGTCGATAAGCGCGTAGCGTTCGGGATGCGCGGCGGCGCGTTCGAGATAAACAGCACGCACGCGGGTGAAAAAATCTGCCTGCTCCTGCTCGAAACGGTCCTTCTCGCGCGTCTGCCCGATACGCGCCATCGACACTTCCAGCGGCACGTCCAGCAGCAACGTCAAATCAGGACCAAACCCGCCCTGTACCCAATTTTCCAGCATTTCAATATCTTGCAGAGGCACGCCGCGCCCTCCGCCCTGATAGGCGAAAGTCGCATCGGTAAAACGGTCGGAAACGACATGAATGCCGTCTGCCAGCGCAGGCAGGATAACGTCTTCAAGATGCTGCTGCCGCGCGGCAAACATCATCAACGTCTCCGCGCGCAATCCCGCCTTGGTTTCAGGGTTCAACAAAATTTCGCGCAAAGCCTCGCCGACAGGCGTACCGCCCGGCTCGCGGGTGAACAATACGGGAAGGTTGTGGGATTCGAACCATTGGCGGATAACGGCAAGATTGGTCGATTTGCCCGCGCCGTCTATGCCGTCCAGAGTGATAAATTTGGGTTTCATAAGGTCAATTTTATTGAGAGAACGAATGTTCAAAAGGTCGTCTGAAAAGACGGATTATAAATGCTTGATGGGGTTCGAAGTAGATTTTCAGTCGACCTTATTGATTCAAGACGGATTGATAGATTTAGTCCTTATACACAGATCGCTATACCACATGCCCCCAAAGATTACTTGTCTAAAAGGATACAAGTTCTAAGAAAAAATAAATTAACAAAAACAAAACCAAACCCTCCAAACTTGGTGAGCTCAGTTCGGCGGTGAGTCTAGTCGTAGGTGATTTTAACAGCAAACAACAGGTTGAGACGGTTTTATTCGAAGGTTTCATAACTGCCGTCAGGATAGCCTGTACTGTCAGAGTTCCAACAGCGTTCATATATTATATTTAAACATCACAACAAATTGATTATAGGCAACTCAAGAATATCTTTTGTTGTCAACTCTTCAATTTTCTTTTCGACAAGAGATAACTTCCTATTTTTCATTAACTTATCATCATGAAAGGCGTATTCGTAGATTTTTCTATTCGTTTTGTTATAGACATATCCATAATAATCATCTTTTTTATGCTCATCTTCAACAAAATTCATAAAGAATATTTCATCATCTTGCTTTAATTTCTCTATTACCGCATTGTATAAGTTCGACACTTCATTTGCTATAAAATCCGTACATTCTAAAACACTTTCTAGTAAAATTTTAGCTGTTAATTCTTTAGGTAACATTAATTTAAACTCCTAAATTTTAAAAAGTAATTATTCTACGTAAGACTTCCTATCTCCTTTCAGACACCTACTACATTGGCAATACACGAATTTTTTACTGAAGGTAACCAAAGTGAGAAAGTTTATATAGAATCGTTCTCATGAAAGTTGGTTTCAGACGACCGATTTATATCAACTGGCTTGTTAATTAGTAATAAGTTTACTGAAAAAATATTCCAGACGACCTTAAGGAAGGTATTGGTTTTATCTGAAAAGAAACCACGTGCGTGTGCTCCTCATACCTACAGAGTTATTGAGGAATTTTAGACAAACTACAGGCTTGATAAAAAGTTATTAAAACTAAACCTTAGTACTTTTCCCAGACAAAATCTAAATCATTTTGTGGAATACATCCTATAGTAAAACATTTTACAGCACATTTGAATGCCATTTCTTTAGATAGAATATATTTAGACTCAAATAAGCCAATTTGTCCTCCCGTATTTAATTCTATTTTTAAGGTACTTCCTTCACTGGGGTTTAATAAATTAAAAACTATGCCATTTTCTTCACCTGTTATAACATATTTTCCATTTCCTCCACCAATCATCAAATAGTTTTCTTCTAATAAAACTAAATTTACAAGAGTATGTTTTTTATTATCCAATCTTTCTAAAATGCCTAAGAGTTTTACTGAATAATTAACATGATAAATTTCTTCTTTACAAGAAGAACCGTCCCAGTTATCTAAAGTTATTTTCATAATTTTCTAAATTTCTTATCCAAGCTTTTGTCAAAATATCTTCTACTTCCGCCAAGATTACAAATATTAATTGATTCAAGCCCTAACCCTAGTCCAAATCAACTTCGGCAGACAACAGCCATGCGTCGCCGCCGAAAATGAGATTATTTAAGGACAAATATTTCAGACGACCTCGAAAAGGATTGAGGTCGTCTGAAAAGCAGGAGCCGCTGCATGTATCCCGACACACGTCTCGTCAAAATTAGAAGTTTCACACAAGCTAAAACCAGCAAGTTGCTAGGACAGCACCATTCGAAATATCAACTTCCCAAGTATCTGAAATCAATCCTTTGTAATTGGACTCAACAATAAAATGTTCGTCATCTATCCAACGGAAATTCAAGCTACACCATATATCGATATAAGATGGTTGCTCTGTCAGCAACGTACCCTGCTTAACTATTTCCCCTTTTTTATCAGATACTGTCCAACTAATTTTAAAATGGTAAAGATCACAATACGCCCATAAGGAAAGATATTGTTTCCTATTGGGGCTAAGTTTCCGCTTTTTTATTTGCTTTTTAAATGTTAAATCAGACATCAAACAGGTTTGGTAAGCAGTCTCCAATGGTTCTCTCGACCAATTGTAATCAGACGCAATATCGAGCATTCCTTGATGGACGACTTGTAACTGAATAAGTTTCCTATCTCTTTCTGATACGGAAATATACTTCTTGAAATCAAAAAGCTGATAAGAATCAGCACTCCCCAATATTTTTTCTTTGGGCGGAAATGGACCATTCTCCCATAAGAAAATATTACATTTAATCACCTTTTTGGAATCAAACTTAGGTATTGAAACGAGATAAAGCTCCGGAATAGCAAAGGTTTCTTGATTAAATTCAGAAGCCCTTTCATCGTTTTGACAGTATAAACAAATTTCGTTAATCATAATTTCACTTTAAGGATTGAGGTCGTCTGAAAAGCAGGAACCGCTGCATGTATCCCGACACACGCCACGTCAAAATTGGAAGTCTCACACAGGCTAAAACCAGCAAGTTGCTAGGACAGCACTATTCGAAATATCAACTTCCCAAGTATCTGAAATCAATCCTTTGTATTTGGACTCAACAATAAAATGTTCGTCGTCTACCCAATGGAAATTCAAGCTACGCAATATGTCGATATAAGATGGTTGTTCTGTCAGCAATGTACCCTGCTTAACTATTTCCCCCTTTTTATCAGATACTGTCCAAGTGATTTTAAAGTGGTGTTGATCGCAATATGCCCATAAAGACAGATATTGTTTTCTGTTCGGACTTAGCTTGCGCTTTTTGATTTGTTTTTTAAAAGTTAGATCGGAAGTCAAGCAACTTTGGTAAGCTTCTTCCAACGGTTTTGTATCCCAATTGTAATCAGCAGCAATATCCAGCATTCCCTGATGAATAACTTGTAATACCATGAGCTTTCTATCTTCCTCATTTAAAGAAAGATATTTTTTAAAATCAAAAAATTGGTACGATATAGCAAAACCTGGTATTTTCGCTTTAATTGGAAATTGTCGATCCTCACACAAAAAAATATTACATTTAAAAACTTTTTTTGAATCAAATTTTGGTAGAGATACCAAATATAGTTCTGATATAGCAAACATTCCTTTGCTAATGTTTTTATATTTTGTGTAATCTTCGAGAGGTAAGCTAATTTCTTTAATCATCATTTAGGCCTTTGTTGTAATTGTTGATTTATGCAGGCTACAATTTGCTAGTTACTAGGACAGTCCCATTCAAAATATCAACTTCCCAAGTATCTGAAATCAGTCCTTTGTAATTGGACTCGACAATAAAATGTTCGTCATCTATCCAATGAAAATTCAACCGATAGCCCATAGCCAAGAAAGAAGGTTCTTCTGAAAATAGAGGTCCCCTTTGAAGGATTGTTCCTTTTTTATCAGATACTGTCCAAGTAATTTTAAAATGATAGAGATCACAATGCGCAAATATGGACAAATATTGCTTTCTATTCGGACTCATTTTACGTTTTTTAATTTGAGTATTTAAGACAAGATCAGCGTCCAAACAGGCTTGATATGCTATTTCAAACGGTTCCGTATTCCAGCCCTGCTCAACTGCAATACCCAACATTCCTTGATGGACTGCTTGTAATTGCATCATTTTTTTCTCAGTATCAGAAGACGCAAAATACTTATCAAAATTAAAATACAGATAGAAATCTGCAAACCCTTGTATATTCGGTTTTTCTGGGAAATTGTTATGCGGATGCAAAATAATCAAACAGGTATTGATTTTTTTAGAGTCAAATTTAGGAAGCGATTTAACATATAACGTCGGAATAGCATAAGCTTGTCTATTGAAATTCACAAATATTGGATTTGTACTATATTCACTTCTTAAGTCTATAACTTTAATCATAAATATCTCCTAATCAACCATAGATCGTTTTTATATTGCCTGCTTATCCTTTTGTTAGGTCTTGAGCCAATCTTACTAATTGCCCCAATTAATCACATATATTTAACTTTAAATTATTATTTTTTATATAACTATCCATCCAGTCATAGTAATCATCTGGCAGCTCAATATTAAAACCATGATTCCAATAATTGTCCCCATGTACCAACAACATTGCCCAATGATACTCTTCATCATGACATAGCATACCAACCGAATGAAAATTTAACTCTTCCTTAGAACATAAAAAAGATTCATTTATTATCTTTTCCGCATAATCATCGGTATATCTTAAATAATGGGTTAGTATCCCAAATATTATATACAACCAAGTTTTTCTATGAAAAATAACTCTATCACCAGTTTCATTATCAGTGAATATCATATTATCTTTAAAATCATCAAACATTTTTTTCCTTATGGCAGATTAAGAGCAATTTTTACCAGTTTGATTAACTTTTTTAAACCGATTAAATAAATTGAATGCTTTTTTCTGTAAAATAACAAACTGCAAACCTATAGCTTTATGTGCTTTTCCTCTTTTAGCATCACTTGGATTTGCCAACATCGGACCACTTACCGAATCATGGTTATGGTTTAAAGTGCCCTTTCGACCTTTTGTTACAAAATCTCCCCATTCCAAATCAGCAGATGAGAATTTTTTAATATCTAACTTATCCAATTCAGAATTAGGTATATCAAATTGTGTTATAGGAACGTTCTTCCTTGCTACCCATGTTTCTGCTTGCATACAGTTTGTTGTAACGTAGAAACCTCCTTAACCAGAAGGATTAAGGTGGCTGACATAGAAGAAGTCGTCTAAACAGCAAAACCGTGGGCGTGCGTTCTACACACCCCTTACACCAAACTAATTTAAACACACCTGGCTACGACAAAAACCACCCAACCATTCTAATGAAAACCAAACAACCGCCCTGCTCCTTCCGTCCAAAAGAAAAGAGCGTCCGCATTAACCGCGTACGTCAACTCAACCCTGCTTATTGCGGTAATATTGCCCATCTGATCCGCCTGTACCTAAGGATTTGCCGTAATCCCTATCTGCATCTGCCGCGCGTACGCGCCAACCGAACGCCATGGCATTTTATCGAACTGGATGGTCATTTTTATTTGGATCTGGAACTGGGTTTGCCTACAGGTTGCAGCGAATGGGACTTTACCCTTCAAACCTGCCAACTGCCCGCTTGCCTGCAACAGGGCGATGACGAGGCTGAAGAGCATTTCTGCGACATTCTGAAGGCAATGTTGATGATGTTTTACCTGCCCGTTTTTGCGCTCAAACAACCTCAATCCTGCGTTTGTAACAAAACCGTGTTGCTTCCTGAGACCGCTAAACCTCCACAAAATGATGAACAACGCACCAATCTGATTCAAAATTTATTTTTTAACAGTCATATAATGGATGCCCACCGCAGGTTGATACAAGACGGGGGAATTCTGTATTTTATATTGGACGAAGCCAATCCCACCAAACGCCGCCCGTTACGCGAATTGATAGATGAAATAAACATTCGACCTCAAACAAGCGAACCGGACCAGCAAAAAATGCAAATTGTTATGGCGTTTTATCGCGAAATGTCCGATTTCCTGCAATCCGGCCTACCGAAACAAATAAACGAAACAACCTAGAACATTAAGGTCGTCTGAAACCATGTATTACGAACTCCACCTTACTGCCACGCCGCAACCTTACTCTGCCCTTCCCCGTTTTCAGACGACCTGTGCCGACTTGGGAGGCAAAGCCGTGCTAATCGAACTGCCCGAGGGCGAGCATCCTCAGCAGCCGATGTTTTCCGCTGTGATACAGTCGGACGATTATCAAACCGTGTTTGAGCAATACGTACAAAGCTTGCGCGATGCGGGACTGACGTTAGACAATTTTGTCTTGCCACAATAAAGTTCAGGTCGTCTGAAAATGATTTTTCAGACGACCTCTCAGAAAGGAGCATTATTATGGGAATCCTCATTTTTAAAACCGACAAAACGAAATGGCAGAAAATGCTCATAGCTCTGTTAGGTTTATTTTTCTTAACTACGGCAATAGCCGGAGGAAATATGAATTTTCGTTCAGGTAAAAATGATAGTGATGTTTCAAGATTAGCCCATGCCAAAGCATTGGAAAGTAAATTAATTGGAGAAGAAGGGTCGAAATCCAAGCAAAGCAATAGCTTTGAAAGATTGAATAAAGAAGGAAATAGAGTTAAATTTAGAAAGTTATATCATGAATCAAAAAATATTCATGGGAAGATATATGCTTTAGTTTGGTTTTTCGATAATGATAAAAATTTGTACAGAAGATATAAGAATGAATTAAACCAAAATGAACACGTAATGATTCATCACGCAGATGTTAAATTGATTTCCCCGCTGTCTGATGTTTTCCCACTGATTGAATCAGGCTATTTAAAGAAACATATTTTTTATTGAATGTTCAATAAATCCTACTTCGCAATCTATTACTGCAATGTCAGAAAAGCTCATATTTGAGAAAGCCACTTACAGAGACCTTTGCAAAAATGGTCTATTAACGAAATTTGGCACCTAAGAGTACGCCAAAAAATTTTCAATTAACTAAAACCTTTCTGATATTGAGTAAAAAGTAGGAAAAATCAGAAAGGTTTTTCATTTTGGAAATGATATTGAGCATAAAAATTTAGTAACTTATATTATTGCAAAGACCTCATACACTTTATCCAAAAAAGCAGCCTGCACTTCCAAATTTCCAAGTACAGGCTGCTTTTCTGCCGTGCGGCGTGTTCAGGCGGCCAAAAATCCTATTTCGGCTGCTGAATATTAATCAAGCCTTTCAACACGCCGTCCAATCCGCCGTATACCGAAATCTTGTCGATTTTCTCGGTAACTTTTTCCAATGTTTCCAATTCTTTCAGACGTAGGGCGGTCGGGTTTTCCTCCATCACGCGCGCGGTGTTCAGCAACGAGCGTGTGGCGGCGGTTTCCTCGCGGCGGCGGATGTTGTTGGCTTGGGCGGATTTTTCGGCTTCCACTACGCGCGTTAAGATGCTGCGGATTTCGCCCGGCAAGATAATGTCTTTCACGCCTGCGCTGTCGATTTCCGCGCCCTGCGGTACTTTGGCGCGGATAAGTGCGGTCAGTTCCGTATCCAAGCCCTGTTTGTCCTCCAACAGTGTGTCCATACTTTTACTGCCGATGAGCGCGCGGATGGCAAACTGCAATTCGCGGTAGAGATATTCTTCGGGCGATTGATGCTGGGCAAACCATTTGGGTGCGTCCGTAATCCGGTAGTTGCATACCACATTGGCGCGTACGGTAACCTTATCTTCAGTCAGCAGCTCCTGCCCCGATACTTCGCAAGTCTGCAAACGCAAATCCGCCACTTGGCTGCCGACCGTTTGGTTTACCAGCCAATAGTGGTAACGACCCTGCATCAGAGGCGGTTGCTGCACGTTGTCGATATAGACCAAGCCCTGATGGTGTTCGGGTACGTTTACCGTGTGCACTGCATTTTTAAACACAGGATGGCCGCCGAAATTGATGTTCTGCAACTGCTTCACTGTATCCGTATCGATTGCCAAACCTTTAGATAAATCAATACGTTGGATTTCATACGGCTGAGCCGCTTCGCGCCAGAACCACGCTGCTTCTTTGGGGCGGATCAGGTTTTGCAGCTTGCCGTTTTGCGACCACAGCAGCAATTCGTTTTCACCGGCTTCCACGCGCTGCCAATGCGCCGCTGCGAGTTCGGGATTTTGCGCCGCCCATTGCGCCAGTTGCGCCGTGTTTTCGTAAACGGGTATGCCTGTATCGGCAAACAGGGCTTTATGTTCCTCGCCCAACAGCAGCACATAATCACCTTCGCCCAGCACGCGCATCAGGCGGTTGCGCTCGGTAATCAGCAGGCGTTCGTTGGCTTTAACGGTATATTTTTGCAGGGGTTTGTCCAACGTGGCGTGTGTCAGCAAAGCAGCCTGCACATTTTCGGGCAGCCAGTATTCGGTTTTCGGCTGCGTGTGCGTTTCAATTTCGCCATTTTCAGGCAGCCAAAACGCTGCGTGTTCGCCGCTTGCCACGACCTTTGCGCCAAAATCCTGATGCCACGCCAACGTGTTTTGTCCCACAGGGCTTTCCAGCACCAGCCATTGCGGATTTTCAGGCTGCTCTTTCGCCCATTTCTGCGCGTCTTCCCATTGATGATACATTGTGTTGGCTGTGTGTTGCCGTTCGATTTCGATTTCGTTATTTTTCGCTCTTGCCTTGCTTTGCAGCAGATACCGCCCTTCGCCCAGCACGCGCTGCAAACGCCCGTTGATGCGGATAAGCAGGCGTTCGTGTTGTTCCACGACAAATTTCTCGCAGTTTGACGGTACTTGGTTGCGCAACAGCAGCGTTTCCTGCACGTTTTCAGGCAGCCAGTATTCGTTGTGCGCCAATGTGAGCGTATTCAATTCGCCTTTTTCAGGACGGAAAAACGCCCAATAGTCCGTATTGTCGGTCATGGTAAATACGGGCATTTCATCGTGCCATACCAGTGTATTGTGTCCGGCAGGGTTATGGACAATTTGCAGGAATTTTTCCGCCTTTTTGCGTTCCGAAGCGATTTTCAACAAACTGCCGATGCCGTTCCACTGCACATGCAGCACGGTCGCGTCCTGTTTGTGTGTTTCAATTTCCTTGCCCCAATGCCAAATAGTGTGTTTCCCCGCATTGAGAACGGTGTGCAGGCTGCCGTCCAGCAGAACGATAAGGCGTTCGGTGGGTTTGACGACGAAATTTTTGAACATGACGTTTCCTTTTTAAAATGGATTGGGCTTGGACATTTCCGTTGCCCCAAACCCCGTTTCAGGCCGCCTGAAAACGGCAACCCGAAGAAATAGGGGCAACCTGCCGCTGCCGCTTGTGCAACAGCCAGAGGCGGCGGACCCGTGTGTACATCGGGGAGCATGAAAGCAGCGCAGGGCTTGGGTTTCACATCTTGCCTAAACCGTTTTGCCGTGCGCCGGTATCGTGCCCGCCTTTGCGTCAGCCGGGCCGCAAGCCTTGCCCGTTGTCTTTGCGGTGTGGCGGCGGATAGGTTTCAGACGACCCCAATGGTGCAGGCTGCCTGAAATACCGTCCGACGCCGCGCCGCGCAGAAAGCGGCAGCAGCAGGTTGCGGTACTGCGTTTTTGGTTTTTGAGACCAATAAATGTCGGTTTTACAAACCATTTTCTATCGTGAAAGGATAGTGTCGGATAAAGCCCCGACAGGCTTGGTTTTGAATACAGGAGTCGAACCTGTTACACAAGGATTATGAGTCCTTTGCTCTACCCAATGAGCTAATTCAAATGCTTGTGTTGCGGGAATCGAACCCGCTACCGTCAGAATAAAATTCTGATGCTCTACCGAGTGAGCTAAACACTTTCCATCGGCTTTGTGCTATGGGATTCGAACCCATGTTTGTGGACCCTATGCCCGCCGTCTTTCCCACTAGACGAAACACGCTTTTGCCTTTGGTTTTCTGCTTTCCGCCACTTTCGTAGCGCAGGATACGGAATCGGCACGCCGCCCGCACAGTTCTGCCTGCCGTTAAACACGCAGAGCCGCCGCTAATCGCTTTGAAAAGCATGGACGGATTGTATTAAAAAGACAGCCTGAAAACAAATATTGATTTAGTAAGTTGTTTGCCATTCATTCCGAGCACTATTAAGCAGCCCATTAGCCGATAATGCCTCTACTACCTTTGCCGTTACCATTTCTTACAGCGGTTCCAAATCAAATATCATTAAGGGTTCGAACTATCTAAAACAATCAACCAAAATAAAAGGACGGATTTCCTTATCCGCCCCTTTTACATCAGTAATATCGCCAAGTATCCCGCATAAAATGGATAATCTCGTTTAATGGTACAGGTGAAAGCGTAAAATGCTTGTCACCCTTCTGCTGCTCTACTTCCAAAATCAACATACACCCCTCCGACAACTTACCCTCTCCGTCAAATTCCAATTCTTTAATTTTTACCGACTGTGTAATGCCGTTGTCTGCCAAATTTTGCTGATATGCTTCTCCAGTATGTCCGTAAAAATGGTAGGCAAAAGCAAGCTTATCCATCACTTCTGCAATTTCAACAGAGCCATAACCGCGCTGGCTGTCACCAAACTTATCATGCGTAATCAGCACATCAGGGTCATGTTTGTTTTTCAGGCAATCTTTAACCAAACGGCGCAGATTTTGACGTTCATATTCTTGGATAAATTAGCCATGAGGTCGTTGTTTTCTATCGCCAATACGGCCGATGCCGATTATTTCCAGCGATTCTCCTCCTTTTTGAAACACAAACGGCTCCCCCGTTTTGAGTACCCAAACGCGCTCATAAGCATCAATGGTAAAAACAGCCTGCTCGCTTTGCCGTTCTAATTCGTCTAAAAAACCATGATCTTCATGATTGCCGCGTACGCAAAGCATATCGATATTAAGTTTATCGAGGAATCGGGCGATTTGAGGATTCGGTTGCACAAAATCGTCCATAAATCCCAATTCATTGCGATCTTTTGCAGCATGACGCAAGGTGGCTTTATCCATACAATCTTTACTGGGAAAAGCACCCATATCACCACATTGGAGAATCAAATCTATGCTTTTGCCTGTAATTTGCTGGTAGTGATGTACCAGCTTAAAAGGAAATAAGAATTTGCCATGGATATCGGCGAATAGAGCGAAACGGAGCATGGGAGAAATTTCAATCGAATGAATGGAAATGAGGAAGCGGACATACCGGTGCTTTAAATATAAGACACATTTTAGCAGCAAACGGTAAACGTTTTTTACTTGCTTAATCTTAAATAGGGAACACTATCGATGTGTTAGAGCATTATATTTGAGTGATTTATTGGGGAAAGCCCATGCTTCATCCCAAACCATACCCATTAATAAAATATCTGATGGGTCAGCCATTATCGACCTGTTTCAAATATTAAAAAATATTTGGATTCAGAATCCTTATCTCAAATCACTACATCCCTGCAAATAACAAAAAGGTCGTCTGAATCTAATTTTCAGACGACCTTTTTACCATTTTCAACCCTATTGGGGCTGCACGTTGAAAGGCATATCGATCTTTTGCCATTGCGCGCTTTCGTAGTCGAGCGCGGCGGCGATTAGGGGGTGTTGCTCGAGCCAGTTTTGGCTGATGCGCAGGATGAAGCCTTTGCCGGTTTCGTCGGCGCGCAGTTGGGTTTGCGGCGGCAGATCCAAAGGCAGGCGGGCGCGGCAGAAAAGTGCGGCGAGGCGCAGGGAGAGGACGGCGTACCAAAGCATTTCGCTGCTGCCGACGATGTCCGCCATTTTTTTCATGTCGCCGCGGTGTCCGATGACCAGTTGCGCGAGTATGGTTTGTTCTTTTCGGGAGAAGCCGGGCATATCGGCGTTTTCGAGGATGTAGGCGGAGTGTTTGTGGTAGCCGGTGTGGGCGATGTCGAGTCCGATTTCGTGCAGTCTGCCTGCCCAGCCGAGGTATTGTTGCCATTGGGCAAGGTCTTGGACGGTTACGTTTTTGGCGTGGCACAGGCTGTCCATAAAGGCTTGCGCGGTTTCGGCAACGCGTTTGGCTTGGTTGAGGCTGACGTGGTAGCGGTTTTGGAACTCGGCGGTCGTCTGATCGCGCATGTCTTCGTTCAAACCGCGTCCAATCAGATCGTAGAATACGCCGTCGCGTAGGGCGGCTTCGGTAACGGTCATTTTGGTGAGGTCAAGTTCTTCAAACGCTGCCATCATGACGGCCAGTCCGCCGGCGAACACTTCCACACGTTCGGGCTTGAGGCTTTCAAATTTGGCTTTTTTGACGGAACCGGCTTCAATAATACGGTCGGCGAGGTAGCGCATGCCTTTGTAGGTGATGTCGGCTTCTTGGGGCAGCTCGGCGGCGATGAGGTCGCGGATGGATTTGGCGGAGCCGGAGGTGCCGATGGCGAAATCCCAACCTGTACGCTTCATGAGTTTGCTGATGCGCTGGATTTCGTTGCGGGCGGCGGAGATGGCGGCTTGGAAGTCTTTGGCGGTGATTTTGTTTTGGAAGAAACGCAGGCTGTAAGTGACGCAGCCTAAAGGCAGGCTTTCGGTGGCGAGCGGCTGGAGGTCGGAGCCGATGACAAATTCGGTTGAGCCGCCGCCGATGTCGATGACGAGCATTTTGTCGCCGTTGGGCGGCAGGGTGTGGACGACGCCGGTGTAAATGAGGCGGGCTTCTTCACGGCCTGCGATGATTTCGATGGGGAAGCCCAGTGCGGCTTCGGCTTTGGGTAGGAATTGGGCGATATTTTTTGCTACGCGGAAGGTATTGGTCGCCACGACGCGCACTTGTTCGGGCCTGAACCCGCGCAGCCGTTCGCCGAATTTTGCCAAACAGTCCAAGGCACGCTCTTGGGATGCTTCGTCGAGGTTTTTATGTTCGTCCAAACCGGCGGCAAAACGCACCATTTGTTTGAAGGAATCGATGACTTTCAGTTGTCCGTTGTTGTTTTCGCAAACTTGGAGGCGGAAGCTGTTGGAACCTAAATCGACGGATGCCAGGACATTGGTGGGCGTAGTGGTCATGAAGGGATACCGGTGGATAAACGAAGCTCTAATGTTACTCTGTCCCGCCGTTGATTGACAATATCGCAGATCAACTTTAAACCGCCGCAATATTGCACCGTATTGATGTATCACGCATTGTCTGTTTCAAGTCAATCTGCTCATCAATGATGTACGCCACCTTTGATTCCGCACGGAGATATTCTTATAATACCCGTTTTGCAAACGTCAAAAGGTCGTCTGAAAACAAAAATAGGGTTTTCAGACGACCTTTAAACCGACTAAACGAATGACAGTACACATGAAAACGGAAAACCTGATCCTCACGCCCGAATCCCCGTCCCGCCGCCGCTTTTTACTGGCTGGCGGCGCATTGCTGCTCAGTCCTGCAGCCGCACTCGCCGGCGCGCAACGCGAAGAAACGCTTGCCGACGATGTCGCTTCAGTGATGCGCAGCTCCATCAACAATGTCAATCCGCCACGCCTCGTGTTCGCCGATCCAAACGAAGGTGAACGCTGGCTGGCGGCGATGTCCTCCCGCCTTGCCCGCTACGTTCCCGAGGCCGCCGAACGCCGCCGCCTGCTGGTCAACATCCAATACGAAAGCAGCCGCGCGGGGCTGAATACCCAAGTGATTTTAGGGTTGATCGAAGTCGAAAGCGCGTTCCGCCAATACGCCATCAGCGGCGTGGGCGCGCGCGGGCTGATGCAGGTCATGCCGTTTTGGAAAAACTATATTGGCAAACCTTCGCACAACCTGTTCGACATCCGTACCAACCTGCGCTACGGCTGCACCATCCTGCGCCACTACAACAATATCGAAAAAGGCAACATCGTCCGCGCTTTGGCGCGCTTCAACGGCAGCCTGGGCAGCAACAAATACCCCAACGCCGTCTTAGGCGCATGGCGCAACCGTTGGCAGTGGGGCTGACCGCGGGGTATAAACGGCTGCGGCCCGTGCAAATGCAAACCCTTTTGAATCCTGTATAATCCGCACATCTGATAATTTTAAAATTTCAGACGACCTCAAAATCCTACCGGGTCGTCTGAAAAACCGTTTATGGCAAAAGACACCCGCATCCAAATGTTTCCGCACGAATGGCGTGCCAGCACCACCCTCTCCGGCGTTTACGCACTGCGTATGTTGGGGATGTTCTTGGTTCTCCCCGTTTTGTCCTTATATGCCGCCTCATTGCCCGGCGCGGAAAACAACAAAACCTTGGTCGGTCTGGCAATGGGTATCTACGGGCTGACACAGGCTTTGCTGCAACTGCCTTTGGGCATCGCCTCCGATAAATTTGGGCGCAAAAAAACCATTTATGTCGGACTGATTGTCTTTGCCGCCGGTAGTTTTCTCGCCGCTGCCGCTAACTCATTGCCCATGCTGGTTGCCGCGCGCGCCATTCAAGGGGCGGGCGCAGTCAGCGCCGCAGTAACCGCGCTGCTTGCCGACTTGACCCGGGACGGCGTGCGTACCCGCGCGATGGCGATGATAGGTTTGAGCATAGGTTTGACCTTTTCCGTCAGCCTGGTGGTCGCCCCGATGATTGCCGACATAATCGGCGTTCCCGGATTGTTTATGCTGACCGGCATCCTGACCGTCATCAGCATAGGTGTTGTCGCTTGGATGACTCCCGCCCCCGAAGTGTCGAAGCTGCACGAAGACACACAGGCGCAACCCTCACGCATGGGCGAAGTCCTCCGCGACCGCCAGCTTCTCAACCTGGATTTCGGCATTTTCGCGCTGCACGCCGCACAAATGGCGTTATTCACTGCCCTGCCTTTTGCCATGACGCAGCTCGGTTTGGAAAAAATCCAGCATTGGAAAGTCTATCTGCCCTCAACCATCGCAGGGCTGGTGATTATGATCCCCCTCATCATCATCGGCGAAACCCGCAACAAGCTCAAACAAGTCTTCATCCTCGGCATCGCCTGCATCGCAGCGGCGCAAATCGGCTTATTGTTCGGCATGCACTCGATTTGGCTGATTACCGCCTATCTGGTTGTTTACTTTATCGGCTTCAACGTATTGGAAGCCAGCCTGCCGTCCATGGTGTCTAAGATTGCACCGGCCGATTTGAAAGGCACGGCGATGGGAGTTTACAATACCATGCAGTCCGTCGGGCTGTTTGTAGGCGGCGCAAGCGGCGGATGGCTGTTTCAACAATACGGCTTTGCAGGCGTTTTCACCTTTTGCAGCGTATTGATGCTGTTGTGGCTGGTCATCGCCGTACTCGCCCCCGCGCCGAAACCCGTCAAAAACCTCAGCTATCCCGTCAGCCCCGTATGGCAGGAAAAACACGATTCGCTCTACCAAGCATTGTCCCAAGTCGAAGGCGTCGAAAGCATTACCTTCAGCGCAGACAAACAAACCATTTACATCAAGGCGTTGCAAAAAGGATTTGACCAAGAGGCCGCCGAAAACATCATCACAGGAGTTTAAAAAATGTCATTGAACAAAGTCATCCTTATCGGCCGTCTCGGTCGCGACCCCGAAGTCCGCTATATGCCCAACGGCGAAGCCGTCTGCAATTTCAGCGTTGCCACCAGCGAAACATGGAACGACCGCAACGGTCAGCGCGTAGAACGCACCGAGTGGCACAACATCACCATGTACCGCCGTCTCGCCGAAATCGCCGGACAATATCTGAAAAAAGGCAGCCAAGTTTATCTGGAAGGCCGCATCCAAAGCCGTAAATACCAAGGCAAAGATGGCATCGAACGCACCGCATACGACATTATCGCCAATGAAATGAAAATGCTCGGCGGCCGCAACGATAACAGCGGCGGCGCACCTTACGACGACGGCGGTTACAGCCAAGGCGGCTACCAACAACAAGCGCCGCAGCAACAATACCAAGCCGCCCCGCAAAACCAAGAACCCCCTGCCGCCCCCCGCCGCCAAGCTCCCGCCGCACCGGCAGCCCCTGTCGAGGACATCGACGACGATATTCCGTTCTGAGTTATATAAACAACCCAACAATATTGCTTGATACAAACCGCCGAGGTTTGAGGATAGATTGGGTATCTGTATTGGATGAAAGCAATCCGTCAGACTTTGAAAGCCATTTACAAAAATGCTTTAAAATTTGACCGCGCTTTTATTGTCGATACCCTCCAAGCACAAAGGTCGTCTGAAACTTTAATTTCAGACGACCTTTTTCTTTGTGTTTAAACCGCTAAACAGTATTATTGAAAAGCAATAGAGATACCGAATAAAACCGATTTACTCCTGCCAGATAATCTCGTGTTTAGAACCATAAGTAATCTTTTTAATATTGCGTTCAAGAGCAATTTCTTTATCTAGCCTTCCTGAATATTTTGAATCCGCCAATTTTTGAAATAAAGTAATATTCAGCTCATCATTGCGGGAAGTTGTCTTTATATCTGAAATGCCCATTGCGCTATTGCCTACTAAACCTGTCAAATGAACCTGCCTATAATCCTTAGCTTCATTGACTGTAATTTTGAAATTCCCAATATCATCCAACTTGATTTCGTCATTGGCGAAAAAGCAGCCGGACAATATCAAGCCGGTAATACCCAGCATAGCTACTTTAATTTTCATCGTCATTTTATCCTTCGATAGAAGCATCTTCTAGTGTGCCGTCAAAATTGCCATCCATAACAATACGGTATCTCTCAACAAATCTTCATCATTGAAGTCGACAATACACTATTTATAGTGGATTAACTTTAAACCAGTACGGCGTTGCCTCGCCTTGCCGTACTATCTGTACTGTCTGCGGCTTCGTCGCCTTGTCCTGATTTAGTTAAGCCACTATAGTAACTCTTTAGAATCATAAATAAAGTCTTGAAGATGACTTTCAGACGGCCTGACCGACGGTTTTACCCTTATTTATCCTGTTTATTGACAATGCTCCAATGAGAAAAGTTCTTTGATAAGCGCTTTAGACGTATAAATCTACAAAGTATGATGTAATACTGTTTCTTACCCATTTGAAGTAAATGTATAGATTATGGGTAACTCTTTTGCTGTATTGTCCTTGTTATTTAGAAAAAATAATAATGATACGGTAAGTTTTATTATGTAATTTCAGGTTGTTTATCCATCATCCAATTTATCGTAGGAGCGATTATGCCTCAAATGAAATTTAAATTATGGCTGCCGATGTTGCTGACTGCCGTTTTAGCAGCCTGTTCACAATCACATCAAGCAGTTGAAGCACCGGCTGCCACCAATTCAGCCGTACCGAGCCAAAGTGCGCAAGCGGCAGAGAAATTAGGAACGGGTTGGGGCGATGAGGTGGAATCTCCTGTTCATTCTGTAGATTTGCGCCGTGTCAGTCAGGAACCTTTGGCGCAAAGCGTATTAAACTACTCTTCCAAAGATTATCGCGGCCGCAGCGTCAATTCGATTGCTTTAGCTTCAGGCAAAGTGGAATTGTCTGTACGCGGTGACGATGGCAGCCTGCTGCCGATATTCCGTGACAAAGGCAACTACTATCTGCGCGGTACGGACGGACAGGCATACCGTTTGGTCTATCAAAACAACAGCAACAAAACCTTGGAAATCGTAGCCAGCGTTGATGGTTTGGATGTGATTTCAGGCAAATCGGCCAGCAAATACGCCGACGGTTATGTCTTGTACCCTCATGATTCTTTAGAAATCGAAGGTTTCCGCAAAAGCAGCAGCGCGGTGGCGTCGTTTGTCTTTAGCAGCCCCCGCGACTCTTATGCCGCCAACTCGGATAATGGCTCCATCCGCAATACGGGTGTAATCGGCACTGCAATTTTCGAACTGTACGACCCAAACCGCAGCAGAAATGAACCTCAAGCCTTTCCCGCCGATGACGGATACGCCAAACCGCCTACCCGATAAGGCATAAATAATAAAAGCGGTCTGTAAACCAAATAAGGTTTCAGACCGCTTTTTATTTTGCAGTAGCAATGAAAATATAGTGGATTAAATTTAAATTAGGACAAGGCGACGAAGCTGCAGACAGTACAGATAGTACGGCAAGGCGAGGCAACGCCGTACTGGTTTAAAGTTAAGCCACTATAAAATAACTTGATAAAGATAAACAGGAATAATCTGTTCTAAATCGTCCTAAGACAAAAGGTCGTCTGAAAACCGGTTTTCTAGTTTTCAGACGACCTTTATGCTTTTGAAGCTTAGTTCGGCTTATTTTTTCAAAATATATTTGCGTACGGCGGCGTTGTGTTCTTCCAGATTATGGCTGAACTGGCTCAAGCCGGTACCGTCCATTTTGGAGACGAAATAGAGGTATTTTTCATTCGACGGATGCGCGGCGGCTTCAAGAGCAGCTTTGCTCGGCAGGGCGATGGGGGTCGGGGTTAAGCCGCTGCGGGTGTAGGTGTTATACGGCGTATCGCGCTGGAGGTCGGCTTTTCGGATTTTGCCTTTGTACGCGCTGCCCATGCCGTAAATCACGGTCGGGTCAGTCTGCAGGCGCATGCCGATGTTGAGGCGGTTGACGAATACGGAAGCAACATGGGCGCGGTCGTCTTCGTGGGCGGTTTCTTTTTCAATCAGGCTCGCCATAATCAGCATTTCATACGGATTTTTGTAGGGCAATCCGCTTTGGCGATCTTCCCAAGCGTCGTTCAGACGACGTTGCATGGTTTGATAAGCGGTTTGGTAGATTTGCAAATCGCTGCTGCCTGCGTCGATTTCGTAGCTGTCGGGGAAGAACTGGCCTTCGGGATTGCTGCTGAGCGCGTCGGGGGCAATCGCCTGCATGAGTTCCGCATCGCTCCAGCCGCGTGTTTTGTGTTCGATGTCGGGCGTGTTATCGATGATTTTACGCATGGTGGCAAAACGCGAACCTTCGACGATTTGAACGGTAACGGCATCGGGTCTGCCGTTGCGGATTTTCTGTAAAATGCCCCATGCGGAAATGCTGGAAGGGAGGCGGTACGAGCCGGCGTTGAGTTTGTTGTGTGCGCCTATCAGGTAGGCGGCTGCGACCAGCACATGGCGGTTGTAAACGACTCCGTCTTCGGCAAGCGTACGGCTGACGGAAGAAATGCCTTGGTTTTTGGCAATTTTGATACGGTATGCTTTGCCGTTGTCTTTGGGAACGAACAGCAAGGCGGCGAACACGGCGGCAACGGCAACAAAAAATACCGCAAACCATTTCAACATTTTTTTCAGCATGGTAGGATTTTTGATTTGTGAACGTCGTGCGACAGTATAACCGAAATGCGCGCCTTCTTCCCTGCGCGCCCGCCCGACGTACGTTTTTTCCGCCTCAGTGGTCGTCTGAAATAAAGGGTCGTCTGAATATGAATCTTCCGTCCGAATGCCAAGACATTGGCTGGCAACAAGGCTGGTGGCAGCCTGCGCGCCGCGCGTTTTCTCCGAACTTCGAGCCGCGGGCAGAATCAGAAGCCGTGTCGCTGGTGGTTTTACACAATATTTCGCTGCCGCCTTTCGAATATGGAACGGGCGCGGTGGAAAAGCTGTTTACCAACCGCATCGACCCCAACGAACATCCGTTTTTCAGCGTCATCCACACCTTGCGCGTTTCCAGCCATTTTCTGATCACCCGCGAGGGCGAGGCGGTGCAGTTCGTTTCTTGCAACGATATGGCGTACCACGCAGGCGTGTCGTCGTTTCGCGGACGCGAAAAGTGCAACGCATTTTCGGTCGGTATCGAATTGGAAGGCTGCGATTTCGAGCCGTTTGCCGAAGCGCAATATCAAACGCTGGAAACCTTGCTGCAAGCGTTGGTCGGGCATTACCCCATCACCGCCGTTACCGGTCATCAGGACATCGCACCCGACCGCAAAACCGACCCCGGCCACTTTTTCGACTGGCAAAGATTGCAGGCGGCAGGTTTTCCGGTTGTCCGTTAATCGCTCAAAAATGCCATATAGCATTTTTCAGACGACCTGGCCCGATTTTGGGCTATCATTCTCGGCATTTGCTGTCAGAAAAGTTTATTTTCGTTATAATCGAGCATCCATACGGGACAATCCGTGTCCGACTCCGACGAACTTACTCGCGGCAATACGATTCCGCATACGCCCAAAGGCAAACCACCCCGGGCAACGAAGACGGAATGCCGCTCTTACAAAAAAGTGATTACCCATGATTTTCATCGTCTTAGGCTTGGCAGTCATCCTTGCCGTCATCGCCTACAATATGTACCAAGAAAACCAATACCGCAAACAGGTGCGCGAGCAGTTCGGCCACTCCGACAAAGACGCGCTACTGAACAGTAAAACCAGCCATGTGCGCGACGGCAAAGAATCCGGCGGCAAAGGCCTGTTCGTCAAAAAAGCGAACAAAGCCCAAGAAGCCGCGCTGCGCAATCTGCAAGAACAAGACGAAATCTTCGCCGCCAAAGCCAAACTCGCCAAACCTTCCGCCATCAAAACCGATGTCGAGTTGGCGATTGAAGACGACTTTACCGACGAGCCGGTACAGCATACCGTCATCGGCCTGAACAACGAAATCACCACCCAAGCCGCCAGCGACGAGCCGGTCAACCTGCCGTCCGCCGCCAACCAACCTTTGGTCAGCTTGGACGAATTGTCTCAAGTCGAATTGCCGTGGTTTGACCCGCGCTTCGACTACCTCGCCTACATCGCCCTCTCCGAAGCGCAAGAGCTGCACGCCCTGCCCCGCCTGTCCAACCGCCACCGTTTCCAAATCATCGGCTGCACCATGGACGACCGCTTCCAAGTTGCCGAACCGATTCCGAGCGTTTATTACCAAGGTTTCGTCGTCGGCCTGCAAGCAGTCAGCCGCAACGGTTTGGCAACCCAAGAAGAATTGCAACAGTTCAACCAACAGGTTGACACCTTCGCCCAACTGATGGGCGGCAAAGTCCTCCACACCGATTTGGCAGCGTTTACCGAAGTCGCGCAGGCATTGGACACCTTCTGCGCCCGCGTCGATCAAACCATCGCCATCCACTTGGTTTCACACAGCAACATCAGCGGCGTCGAACTGCGCGCTTCTGTTGAAAACCTCGGCTTCGTATTGGGCGAAGACGGCGCATTCCACTACACCGGACAAACCGGCAGCCCGATGTTTGCCATCCATAGCCTCACAGGCGATGCTTTTACCAACGCCCTTTTGGACAACCAGTCCTACAAAGGCTTCAGCATGCTGCTCGACATCCCGCATGCGCCCGCCGGCGAAAAAACCTTCGACCTCTTCATGGACTTGGCGGTACGCCTCTCCGGTCAGTTGGGCTTGGATTTGGTCAACGACAAAATGGAGGAAGTTTCTACCCAATGGCTCAAAGACATTCGCAATTACGTCTTGGCGCGTCAGGAAGAAATGCTCAAAGTCGGCATCAAACCCGGCAGCAAACAAGCCCTGCGCCTGTTCTCCTAAAATTGAATGCAATCAAAGCGGATATGTCGTTACGGCATATCCGCTTTTTTTCGGGTAAAATCCAACTGTTTTCAACCTATCATTTTTCAGACGACCTTTGCCCGTCCCATCATGTATAGTGGATTAAATTTAAATCAGGACAAGGCGACGAAGCCACAGACAGTACAGACAGTACAGCAAGGCAAGGCAACGCCGTACTGGTTTAAAGTTAAGCCACTATATCAGACAAAGGTCGTCTGAAAACCTTCCTCCATGAACCCGACCGCACAACACATCCGCCACCTCACCGACCTCCTCAACCGCTACGCCTACGAATACTACACCCTCGACGCACCCAGCGTACCCGATGCCGAATACGACAAACTATTCCGCGAACTCGAAGCGTTGGAACGAAACCATCCCGAGCTCAAACTGCCCGACAGTCCGACCCAGCGCGTCGGCGGCGAGCCTTTGGCGGGATTTGCCGAAGTGCGCCACGAAGTGCCGATGCTGTCGCTGACCAACGCCTTTTCCCCGCAAGATGAAAACGGCGTGTTCGACCATGCCGAAATGTACGCTTTCGACCAACGCGTGCGCGACGGTTTGGACGGCGGCAATCCCGAATACGTTATCGAACCCAAATTCGACGGCCTCGCCATCAGCCTGCTCTACCGCGACGGCGTATTGGTGCAGGCTGCGACACGCGGCGACGGCACGATAGGCGAAGACGTTACCCAAAACGTCAAAACCGTCGCCAACATCCCCCTGCGGCTGCACGGCGATAATCCGCCCGAATTCATCGAAGTCCGCGGCGAAGTGCTGATGCTCAAAGCCGACTTTACCGCCCTCAATAAAAGACAAACCGAAAACGGGCAAAAACCCTTTGCCAATCCGCGCAATGCCGCCGCCGGCAGCCTGCGCCAACTTGATTCGCGCATCACCGCGCAACGCAAACTGCACTTTTTCCCCTACTCGATTGCCCGCCAGCAAGGCGGTTTCGTCGCGGAAGAACACATCCAAGAACTCGCCTATTTCCAAGAACTCGGCTTCAGCCTGCCTAACGGCAATTTCGGCTGTTTCAAAAATATCGGCGAAGTATTGGCGTTTTACGAACAAATGCAGCAAAAACGCCCCTCCCTACCCTACGAAATCGACGGCATGGTGGTCAAAGTCAACAGCTTGGCGCAACAACGCGAACTCGGCTTCATCTCCCGCGCGCCGCGCTGGGCGATTGCCCACAAATTTCCCGCCGAAGAAGCCCTGACCATCGTCGAAGCCATAGATGTGCAAATCGGGCGCACCGGCGCCGTTACCCCCGTCGCCCGCCTGCAACCCGTATTCGTCGGCGGCGTAACCGTAACCAACGCCACCCTGCACAATCAGGACGAAGTATCGCGCAAAGACGTGCGCGTCGGCGATACCGTCGTCGTGCGCCGCGCCGGAGACGTGATTCCCGAAGTCGTGCGCGTGATTTTCGAACGCCGCCCGATGCAGGAAACCGCCGTTTCCAACGTTTCAGACGGCCTCAAATACCAACAAGACGACCTCTTTGCCGAAACACCGTCTACCAATCAAACCCAATCTGTTCCGCTCCACAAGCCCTACCACCTGCCGACCCATTGCCCCATCTGCCGCAGCGAAATCGAACGCGAAGAAGGCGAAGCCGTCGCCCGATGCAGCGGCGGTATGCTTTGTCAGGCGCAACGCGCGCAGGGCTTAATCCACTTCGCCTCGCGCAAAGCGATGGACATCGACGGACTCGGTCAAAAACAAATCGAGCAACTTGTCGCCCAAAACCTCGTCCGCCATTTTGCCGACCTCTACCGCCTCGACATCCCGACCTTGCAAAAAATGAAGGAAACGGCAGATAAAGCGTCGTCTGAAAACGAAAACGGCGACACAGAAACGGTTTCAGGCGACCTGTCTGAATCCAACACCCAAACCGGCAAAAAACAGCCGACCAAGTGGGCGGAAAACATCCTCGCAGGCATAGAAGCCAGCAAAACGCCCGAACTCGCCCGCTTCCTGTTCGCGCTCGGCATCCGCCACGTCGGCGAACGCACCGCCAAAACGCTGGCGCAGGCATTCGGCTCGTTGGAACACGTCCGCCGCGCACCCGAACCCATCCTCGCCTGCCTGCCCGACATCGGCACCGTCGTCGCCCACTCCATTGCCCACTTCTTCGCCCAAGACGCGCAGCAGGCGATGATAGACGAGCTGCTCGCCGCAGGCGTTGCCCCGCAAACCCAAGCCGTTACCATCCCACCCGCCCGCCACGCCGAGCCGCAACGCTGGATTGCCCGCCTGCCCGGTTTCAAAATCAGCGAAAACAAAGCCCAAGCCTTATGGGAACTCGCCGGTAAAAGCATAGAAGGTCTGCAAACCGACAAAGCCCTCCCCGCCGACTGGCAAGCATGGCGCAGCGAAACACAAAACGCCGCCCTGCTCGAAAACCTGAAAACCTTCTTCGCCCAAACGTCGTCTGAAAACCAAGAAGCAACGGTTTCAGACGACCTAAACGAAGCCGTAGCGGGCAAAACCTTTGTGCTAACCGGCACCCTGCCCACCCTCAAGCGCGACCAAGCCCAAGCTTTGATCGAAGCCGCAGGCGGCAAAGTTTCCGGCAGCGTGTCCAAAAAAACCGACTACGTTGTCGCCGGAGAAGCTGCCGGCAGCAAGCTGGAAAAAGCCAATGCCTTGGGTGTGGCAGTTTTGAGTGAGGAAGAGCTTTTGGCGATGCTGGATTAAGCATTTATTAAAAATACTCAAGGATGTGACCGAGCCAACTTCCCGACTGTCCAAATCGTTGATTCTGTTCTCAATCAATTTGGCAACTTATCGGGGAATGAACACTCTAATTCTGTTGAACGCCTTTTAAATGCCTTACCTTTTTGCCGCCGACAATGTGGCAACCAAGTCAAACCTAGACAACCGAGGTCGTCTGAATTTTCGATTCGACAATCAAATAGAAGGAAACTGAATGAAACCGATTAAAAAAGCCGTCTTCCCCGTAGCCGGTATGGGTACGCGCTTTCTGCCCGCTACTAAAGCCAGCCCAAAAGAAATGCTGCCTATCGTCGACAAACCGTTGATTCAATATGCGGTAGAAGAAGCAGTAGAAGCAGGCTGTACCGAAATGGTGTTCATCACCGGCCGCAACAAACGCAGCATCGAAGACCATTTCGACAAAGCCTACGAGCTGGAAACCGAGCTGGAAATGCGTCAAAAAGACAAACTGCTGGAACACGTCAAAGACATCCTGCCTTCCAACATTACCTGTCTTTACATCCGCCAGGCCGAGGCTTTAGGCTTGGGACACGCCGTATTGTGCGCCCGCGCCGCAGTGGGCGACGAACCCTTCGCCGTCATTCTTGCCGACGACTTAATTGACGCGCCCAAAGGCGCGCTGAAGCAAATGGTCGATATCTACAATCAAAGCGGCAACAGCGTTTTAGGCGTGGAAACCGTCGATCCGTCGCAAACCGGCTCGTACGGTATTGTTGAAGTGGAAAAACTGAAAAGCTTTCAAAGAATTACCAATATCGTCGAAAAACCGAAACCCGAAGAAGCGCCGTCCAACCTTGCCGTTGTCGGCCGCTACATCCTGACCCCGCGCATTTTCAGCCTTCTGGAAAACCTGCCGCGCGGTGCGGGCAACGAAATCCAACTGACCGACGGCATTGCCCGCCTGTTGGATCACGAGTCCGTCCTCGCCCATGCCTTCGACGGCAAACGCTACGACTGCGGCAGCAAATTGGGTTATCTCGAAGCCACTGTCGCCTACGGCTTGAAACATCCGGAAACCGGCGCGCAGTTCCGCGAACTGCTGAAACAATACATCCCCCAATAAAGCAAATGACAAAAGGTCGTCTGAAAATTTCAGACGACCTTTTTGTTTGTACGGACACACGGTTTTCTGTGTATAGTGGATTAACTTTAAATCAGGACAAGGC
>NZ_KV800928.1:27011-54988 GCF_001810355.1 Neisseria sp. HMSC074B07
CGTACTGGTTTAAAGTTAATCCACTATAAAAACCGAAGTGTAATGCTTAAAGCTTAAAGCGGCCCCCGTAAATCTTCCTGCGTATTGCAGCTGAAAAAAACATGTTCCGAACCAAAATGCACCGATCTCGCCCGTTGCTGATGCAGCCAGCCGCTCAAGGTTTTCATCCCTGAATACAAATACGGGACGGTGCTTTGCAGGATTTGCGGACGGATATACATTACGTTGTAATGCGGCGTGACCGGTGTTTCCACATAAAACGCATTGCACAAAGGCGTGCGCTTGGAAACCGTTTCAAATTTCGCCACCAAATCAGACGGCAGCGCAGGCATATTGCACGGCACCACCAGCAGCCAATCCGCCGCCGCAATCTGCAAATCATTGGCAGCCGTACACAGAGCCGCCAGCGGTCCCAAATGCTGCCATTGGCGCGAATCGGCAAAAATATGCGCACTACGGCGAGCATATTCTTCCAAATTCCGGTTGGCGCTGATAGCAATGTGTTCAACTTGTGGACGCAACGCTTCAATAACATGATCAATCAAAGGTTTGTCACGCCACAATACTAATCCTTTATCCGTCCCTCCCATTCGCTCTCCCTGCCCGCCGGCCAATATCAATGCGAAGGTTTTCATTTTGGTAGTCCTTTGTGAAGTCGCTGGTTTTGTGTGCCCATACTGTTAATCGGCTGATTCTTATGTTTTTAATTCGTAGATGTTATGTTCCTACCGATTCCCTGCGAAATCGGCACATCATCCCAGGTCGTCTGAAAAGACGGTTGCCCGCGATAAAATTCATATAAAGTGAATTTTATCATAACACGATTTTACATTAAAGCGCATATCGCCTCATTCGCACCAAATTCCCCTTCGGACAGGTTGTTTCCCCGCCTAAAGGATGATATGTTTATAACATTTGGCAACAAAACGCCCTTCCTTTATTCCATGAGCTTACGAACCCTATTTTCAGGCGGCCTGAGCCTGTCCTCACGATTAAAACTGCTGACTGTCTTATGGGTTGGTTCGGCTTTATTGTCCGTCATCCTGACCCTGATTTTATCGCTGAGGCTGGAAAACGCAGCCACCGTCATTGATGATGCCGCAAGCTTGAGAATGCAGGTTTACCGTTTGGCTTACATGGCAAGCGAACGCACCCCGCAAGCGCAAATCGACAACCAATTGCGCGAATTTGAAGGAACACTCCTGCGCATCACCCAAAGCGATGCCATCTACCCCCTGATGCCTTCGGAAACACCGCCGGCATATGGTCTGATCCAATCCATGCTCTTAATCGACTGGAAATCAAACATCCAACCCGCGCTGAAACGTTACCGCAGACCGACGCAGATCGAACTCTACCGCTTTGCTGGCAATATCGAATTGTTCTTACAGGCATTGGAAAACGCCAACGAAAAAAACACCTTATGGCTGCGCCGTTTCCAAATGGCGATGATGCTGATGATTTTTGTCGCCGCAGGTTTAATGATCGTATGGCACTACGCTTGGATTATCCGTCCGCTTGAAACCCTGCGCGACGGCGTGGAAACCATCAGCCAAGGCCGATTCGGTGTACAAATCGATACCGAACAGATTCAAGAGTTTGCGCAAGTCAGCAAAGGCTTCAATCAAATGAGCAGTCGTCTGAAAGTCCTCTATACCGATTTGGAAGGACAAGTCGCCAGACAAACCCAAGACCTCGCCCGTCAAAACCGTGACCTGACCCTGCTCTACCAAACCACGCGCGACCTGCACCAAACCCTAACCCCGCGCGAAGCGGCAGAAGAATTCCTCGCACGGACCCTGCCTGCCGTTTCCGCAAGCGCAGGCAGCATCCGCCTTTTAGACAACGACCGTAAAAACACAAATCTTATTGCCTCTATCGGACTGTCTGAAGCCGAAGACAGAGATTCAGATACCGAACAAACCCAACCTGAAGAAGAAACACCCCTATTCAAACATACCGTCGTTTTCCCCATCACCTATCAAGAAGAAGAACTCGGCATCCTGACCCTATATTTTTCAGACGACCCCACACTTAACGACAACGACAACGAACTCCTGCGTACATTATGCGGTCAATTAGGTGTATCCATCGCCAGCAGCCGTCTCGAACAAGAGCGGCGCCTGCTTGCCGTACTCCAAGAGCGCAACCTGATTGCCCAAGGTTTGCACGACAGCATCGCCCAAGCATTGACCTTCCTCAATCTTCAAGTTCAAATGCTGGAAAGCGCGTTCCATGCCGACCAGAAAGAACAAGCCGAAGAAAACATCCGCTTCATCAAAGACGGCGTGCAAGAATGCTACGAAGACGTGCGCGAACTCCTGCTGAATTTCCGAACCAAAATCAGCAACAAAGACTTCCCGGAAGCCGTAACCACCCTGCTGTCCAGGTTTAAACGCCAAACCAAAATCAATGTAGAAACAGTATGGCAGGACGACGGCCGCACATTAAACGATGACGAACAGCTGCAAATCATCTTCATCCTGCAAGAAAGCCTGTCCAACATCCGCAAACACGCCAAAGCCCAACACGTCAAAATCAGCATGCTCAACCAACAAAACTTTACCCTGAGCATCGAAGACGACGGTATCGGCTTTAACCTGCAACACCTGCACAAACTCTCCGGCGAACATGTCGGACTCGGCATCATGCAAGAACGCGCCCGCCGCATCAATGCCAACCTAGACATCCAATCCCAGCCCGAACAAGGCACAACCGTTACCTTAACCTTACCGCAACACAAGAGAACGACCCATGACTATTAAAATCATCCTCATTGACGACCACACACTCTTCCGCAGCGGCATCAAAGCCCTGCTCTCCCGTCAAAGCGACTTCGAAGTCATCGGAGAAGCCGCCGACGGTTTGTCCGGCGTCAAAATGGCGGAACAGCTCAAACCCGACGTCGTCTTACTCGACCTTGACATGCCCGTTATGAACGGTCGCGAAGCACTGGCACAAATTTTGGGCGTCAACCCAAACCAAACCGTCATCATGCTGACCGTTTCCGAAGACAGCGACGACCTGACCGAATGCATGCGCATCGGCGCGCGCGGCTTTTTGCTGAAAAACATCAACGCCGACTTCCTGCTCGACAGCATTCGCAAAGCCGTGGACGGCGACAACGTCTTCTCTCCCGAAATGACCACCCGCCTCGTCCAATCCCTGATTTCCCCGTCCGCACCGCGCACCGACCAGGCACTCTCCACCCTCACCCCGCGCGAACTCGAAATCCTCGGCTACCTCGCCGCCGGACACAGCAACAAAGTCATCGCCCGCCATTTGGACTTGGCAGAATCCACCGTCAAAGTCCACGTCCAGAACCTGCTGCGCAAACTCAACCTCAGCAGCCGCGTCCAAGCCGCCGTTTACGCCGTCCAACACAAAGTCCCGCAGCCTGAAATCAATTAAACGGCTCAGGATATCGATGCCAAAGCGGTAAAAACAAAAAAGGTCGTCTGAAAACGGGTAGAACGAATCTCGCTCCAACGTTTTTCAGACGACCTTTTCCATCAAACAGGTGTAGAAATGAAGATACTGATTTATTCGGTTTTATAGTGGATTAACTTTAAACCAGTACGGCGTTGCCTCGCCTTGGCTCAAAGAGACATTCTCTAAGGTGCTGAAGCACCAAGTGAATCGGTTTCTGTACTGTCTGTACTGTCTTGCGGTTTCATCGCCTTGTCCTGATTTAGTTAAGCCACTATACTTCCCATCAGCTTGCTTGTCCTGCCAGCTCATCGGCTTAATGCTCCCCAAAACACGCCGACTCAGCAAAACAACCATATTCGATGCACCGATAAACCGTGTCTACCAAACCATTACCGACAATCAACATTGGCAATACCGCTCTTCTTTGGACAATTTACAAATTATCAGCCAAGAAAAGACGAAAAAATAACCGCTCGAAAGCGGTTAGATTTTATAGTGTGACGGAGAGACTCAAACTAAATATATAATATATTGTTTTTATTTAATTAAATTTTTATTATATTCAAAAATACCGTAAAAAATACCGTAAATTTGTCAAAGTCAAAATTTTTCAGGGGCGTTTTGTGGTATTTCTGCCAAGCTGTGAAATATGGTCGGATTGTAACACCAGTAATCACGCGCCGTCTTGTGGGCTGCGTTTGCCCTTTTCTTCCAGCCGTCCAATATTGCCTTTCAGGCGGCTTTTGTTTGTATCGGCTCTGTCAGTCATGCGCCCACACAAAAAAACGTATATATATAAAAAAGTAGTGGTTACCGTGGTTACCCGTGTTACCAAGCTGCTAAAGCCCTATGAATCGGTACTTTCACGGTAACCACTTAAATATCTTTACATGGTTACCGCTGGTTACCGCTATTTGATTTGGGGTGTAAGTACATGAAAATAAGAGGGTAACCACTGGTAACCACTCGGTAACCTGTTAAATTAATGTAGGTAGTTACCGTTTTTTCTTTGTTTTTATATTGATATTCATATAGTTATAAATGTTAAGTTTTGTGGTAACCACGGTAACCACTATATTTGTCTCGCGCATATGGTTTTATCTTTTCGCGTGTCTTGGTCTTCTTTCCTTTTTATGGACTCGCAAAATTCAGGGACTGCATTATTACGCGCGCGCGTATTGGTGTCGAAATTATTTATTCCACTGCCTGCCTTTTGGGTAGATATGGCGTAAATAGGCTAAAATTGCGCTGTAAGCGTGTTTCATTGATTGGGTAGCAACTGTATTTTGCCCGACGGGGTGAAAAATACAGTTGCTACACCTTGGTTTTAAAGTTTGTACCACCCTCAGGTGGGGTGTGTGGCGCAGCCACGAACGCGGTTAGCGGGGATGCAGGCTACGGCTTACTTTTTTTTGTTGTGTGCTTTAAGCCATTTTTGCATTTGTTCAATTTCCGCTTGTTGTGCGTTAATAATATCCTCAGCAAGCTTACGCATCTCAGGATCCTTTCCGTATTTTAATTCAACTTCCGCCATTTTTACTGCGCCAATATGGTGTGGCAACATACCTGCTGCAAAAGCAACATCAGGATCTTTATATTGCGCAGCTGCCATCATGTCTTGATTCATTTGATTCATACCTTGCATTAATTCTTGTTGCATTGCAGAATCTGTCGACATTGACATATTCATGTGTGCTTGATGAGGTTGTTCATTAGCTTGGGCATAATTTGAAATTGCAACAGCGCTAAGTGTGATAAAAGTCATAAGTTTTTTCATGTTTTTCGCCTATGTGATAACTGAAGGAGCACAAACTATAAACTTTGACCTAAGGTTAAAGTCAATATTTATTTCGATACACAAGGTTGGTATAAGGAAAGGGTCAAACAGTCCTAATTTTTGAAATTTAGGGGCTTCCTGTTGATTTTATGCTTTCTTGGTTGGTCTGCCTGAATGTTTGGACGTAAAAAAGCCCGCCATTGTCTGTAATAGCGGGCTTGCTCTTGGTTATTCGTCAAAGTCGGGCGGGGCTTCTCCCATCAAAACATAGAATCGGCTTGCACTGCCATTGCGTTTGCGCTGGTGTTGCCATCTGCCGTTATCGGCTTTTTTTAACCATTCGTGATTATGTAGGACTTCACACACTTTACGCAGGCCATATCCTTTACAGACTTCATTTTCAAAGGTAAAGGGGATTATCCAATATTCATCTATGCTTCCCTCTTGTTTCCGATAACCTGCGTGATTTTGGTTTGTGTTTTGGGCGTTCCAGTCTGAAAAGCGCATAGATAGGGCGTTAACGTCCATAAAGGCGATTACTTGCTCAATGATACGGCGATCCTCGCGGTTTCCTGTGCCGTTTTCTTCAAGCCATTCATTGAAACACTGCCTTACTCCTGCTTCTCCTGCTCCTTGTCTCATGCCGGTAATAGGGGCGGCATATTCCAAGACGGCGGCCAAAAGGGCGAAGCGGCGGGCAATTCTTCGCGCCTGTCCCTCCATTGGTGGCAAGGTCTCAAGGAATCGGTCGCGGCTGGCTTCTACGGCTTGGGCGGCGGCTTCTTTTCCGTCTTTGAGGATTTGGCGGATAAGGGCGCGGCCTGCTGTTCCTCGCTGCTTGGCTGTGGCTTGGTTGATATGCTCCGACAGTTTCGCGCCATCTGCGAAGCCGTGTAACGTGTCGTAAATGCCATATCTTGCCTCTGCCTGTATGTCAGGCAATCTAACATGATTACCCGCTTTCCATTGGGCGCGGTCTCCTATCAGGCTCTCTGGGTTTATTTCGCCGGTCGAAAGTATCAGATTGCGCCATGTTTTCTGCCTACGGTTGCCGCCATCTTTCGCCCCTTGTGTTTTTGATACGCCGTTGATAACGCTGTAAACCATTTGCGGGATTTTTCGCGGGTCGGCTGATTGCCCGATTTCATCTAACACTAGCAAGCCATCATTGCGGGCTAAAGCTAAATTCTGCAAGCCAAGCGGGGTAGTATCCCAATTTCCTTTAGTGGTTTCAGGGTCTCCCCATACGCTCAAGGCAAGCCGCGCGGCGGTTGTTTTGCCTTTTGAGGAATCGCCCGCCAAATGGAAACCGCCACCCTCTTCGTTCAAAAGTGCCAAGAATGGCGCGGCCATGCTTAAACCTAAAGCAAGGCATAGGCGGCTATTCTTCTCTGCGTATCGCGCGGCCTGCTCCTGCCATTCCTTGAGGCTGCCTTTTTCTGTGTAACCGTCTTTTTGGCTGGTGTCTCCGTTGTATAGAATGTTTGTGCCGTCTGCGTTAACGGTTTCCCCGCCTGCCAGTATGTAGGCTTCCCCGTTCCAACCGGCGTGGTCGGTAATGGTAAAGGCTATCGGGCTTCCCTCTTTCTGCAAATAGTCTGCCAGTCTTTCCCTTTTTGCCCGCCCGCTCATGATGACTAGGCCGAAATTCTGCAAACGCTGCCAGCCTTGAACTGTGCCGATTTCTGCTTGTGGTAGGGCGGCGGTCTTTTGTTGGCGTGTGATTTTGTCTTTAAACTTGATAATCCGATAATACGCGCCGTCGTTGTCCTGCCCCGTGCCGATGATGTCGATGGGGTCGGAAAGCAATAGCGGCTCTGCTTCGATGGCTTCGCCGTCCTTGCCTGTCCTGACGTTTATCCACCATACGCCCCGATGGTCGGTATCGAAGCGGGGGCGCGGGCGGTATGGTTCGATGTCGTTGATGTTGTAGTCTTCAATGGCTTTAGCGTCTATAATTGCGTTTGTTTTCATGGTGTATCACCTCTGTTTTGTTGGATAGGGTCGTCTGATTGGGCTTCAGACGACCTTTTTGCTTCTTTCAGTTCGTCCAATGCGTCATAGCCCAGTGTGTCGCTCTGCCATATGCGCGCCTTGATGCCCTGTTTGATGGATCGGACTGCCAAATCATGCGCGGCTTTGAAACCTACGGGTCGCGGCGTGTCGTTATCGGCAATAATCACGATTTCCTTTAGGTCGTCTGAAAGTCGGTATTTCGCCATGCTGTTTGCGCTCAAAGCGGCGGATAAGCCCCAGTCATGGGCTTGGAACAATTCGCGGGCGGCAAGGGCGGTTTCTATGCCTTCTGCGATGACAAGCCGTCCGTTTTCAGGGATGGGGAACAAGTGAACCGCCAGCCCTGAAATACCGCCCTGTTTGCGGCTCTGCATTTTCTTGGCGGGTAGGGCTTCGCCCGTTTCAGGGTGTTTGATTGCCAGCTTCTGATAATGCGGGGTGTGTTGTCCGTTCTCTCCGTATGGCTTGTCATAGGTCGTCTGAAAATAGGTCATGTGCAAGCCCTGAAGCTCGCCGACCGTATCGCGGATGGCGCAAACCATACAGGGGAAACGACCGATTAAAAGCGGCGCATCTTCGCCCCTAGTCCAATAATCCGCCTCTCTCAAATAACGGATGTTTTCAGGTAATTGCGCCATGCCCAAACCGCGCGATTTTAGATACTGCACGGCGGGGGAATCGGCGGTTATCGGCTCTGCCCCGTTCCACAACGCGGCAAGTTTGCCGATGTGGTCTTTTTCGGGGCGTGGTTGCGTCTGTGGGCGTGTGGGCGGTATCGGTAAGGGGTTTGCACCGCCCATGTTCAACACGCCCGCTACGGCGTGCAATGCTTCGTCAAAACCGCAATTCAGGTAATGCATTACCAAGCCGAAACCGTCGCCCGCGCCGTTGTTGTAATGGCTGCAAATAAATGTGCCGCTACCGTCCTTGTCGTCGTATCTGAAACGGTCTTTACCCCCACACGCGGGGCAAGGCTGGTGTTTGTTTTTCAAGTATCGCTGGTCTATGCCGATGGCGGCGTGAATTTCCTGCCAGCGGTATTGCGCGGCGGCTTTGATGTCTTGATAGGTCGGTTTCATTGTTCCATCTCCCCTGTTACAGGTTCTAAAACCACCCCTGCCATCGGGTCGGTCTCCCATATGGTCGGCGTTGTCTGTATTGCCTGATCCGTCTCTGCATGGGCGGGCTGGTTACAGGCTCGGATTGCCAAAGCCATCAACAACACCCCAAACACCAGCAAAGCGCGGTTGAAATAGCGGCGGAAACGGTCGTTTTTGTCAATCGGTTTCATGGTTTCATATCCTCCATGCCCCAGCGCACCAAAATTATCAAGCATTGAAAAATCAAATACTTATAAAAATACTAGGGCGAAGTTTGCCCCATGCCGTCCAAAACGGGCGGCATAAAGGCGGGTGTTTTTCAGGGATTTAGCGGATTTGTTCGGCTGTCGTTACGCTGAAAGCAGCCCATGCCTTGAGGTCGTCTGAAAGCGAAGCAATAAACGACCGGCAGGCGGCAACGGCGGCGGCGTGTGATGGATAGATGCCCAAACGGCGGGCGGTGCATGAATGAACGTCAATATCGGCTAAATACGCGGTCGGTTCGTGGACGACGGCGCAAAAGCCCTGTTCTGATGGGTATTGAACGTCTTGGATTTGGATAGAATTTGAAGATTGCATTTGAAATGCTCCTAACTGTTTGAGATTTGAGAAGCCCAAATAAGGGGGCGGTGCTCTCTCCTGCAGTTAGTCAGGCGTGGACGTTACCGTTACCACACACCGCCATAACTCGTGATAGGTCGTCTGAAATGCTAACGTTTAATAACATTGCAAACGCCTGTAAAAGAATTTTGGCGATAAAAAATCAGCGTTTACCCTGCTGATTTGGGCTAACTGTATTTGAGAGAGAACTTAGATTCTGATTCTCAAGGCTCGATTTGTCAAATGATTTTTGCATCAAGCGGCTAAAATTTTTTACCCACGATAATCATGGTTATTACATACCCGATGCGCTCTGTATCTTCTCCAGCGGTTCCGATGATGTCTTCAAGCGTAATTTCACTGTATGGCTTATTGAAAAAAGCGTTCATGACTTGCTGCATTTCTTCCTGACTTAGCGGGCATTTGCGCTCTTCCTGTTTCACTTGGCTGATTTCCGCTTCTGCCTTGATTTCCGCCTTATCCACCAATAAGCCCAGCATTTTCGCCTTACCCATCGTTGCCGATACCGCCGCGCTGCTTTGCGGGGTAGGGGCTGCCAGTGCCGCCGCCCGCGCCTGTTCCAATTCGTGCAACAGGTCGCCCACCGTTACCGCGTGTCGTTGCCGCGCTTCTTCCTTTAAGCCGTCCACCATCGCGGAAATATCGGGGTCTTGAAGCAGTTTATAGGCTTCATTCGTTACCGTTTCGGGCTTCATGTTGTCGGTGTTGTAGGCTTGCCGGTATGCTTCGCTCGCATTGCCCGTTTCCACATACAGACGGGCAAACTGTTCTTGTTTGGGGGTCATGTCCTTAATCCTTTCAGAACGCCGCCCAATAGCAATTTTTCTGCCTTTGGGCGGCTGTTTGAGTGTTGCTATTTCAAATTGTCCAAAGCCGCTTCTTTTTCTTTCTCCATGTCTTCCAAGATGTCGAAAATAGCGTTTTCTTCCCCGCCTGTGCCGTCCATCATGTTGAAGAAGCCAGGCAAACGTAAATCAATGATTCGATTTGGCAGGGATTGCCCATAGGACGGGCAATCAGCCCGCAAACCGTTTTCTTGTAGCTTCGTTTTCATCTCAACGGCGGCTTTACCGATTCCCACCAATTTCGCGGCGGCTTTGGCATAGGCTTGGGCAGCCTCCAAATATTCGGGTAAGTGGGTTTCTTCTATATCGGCGATAAACAGCTCATATCGGGAAACGGACAATAAATTGCGAAGCTCTGAAATGCGGTTCAGATGCTGGCGGCGTTCATCAAAAAGGCTTTCCAACAGTTCTTTTTGCGCTTCCAGCATATCGGTGGCGCGGTCTGCCTCTTCGCGTTTGGCGGCAATCTCTGAATCAAGCCCTTTGGCTTCTTCGCTGTTTGTGGGTTTGCCCATTTTCAACAGATTGGCAAATATGCCTTTGCGTCTGTTTCGCAGCCCCGCAAATTCATTGATAACCGCCTGCGCTTCTGTAACGCCCGCTTCTGCCGCTTCAATTTGGGCGGTCAGTTCGCTGCATTTGTCCTCTGCTTCTTTCAGTAACTTTTGACGGGTCTCAAAAGTTGTCTTTGTATATTCGATGTTCATAGTAAAGCTCCTGATTTAATTGATTAATACGAACCGACCGCGTTTCACGGTTTCGCCAAATTGGTTGGTTACTTCTTCCATCACGGTAACGATGTCATGCCCCGCCCTGCGAAGCTCCATAATGCGCGTGTTGTAGCCTAATATACCCATTTGGGAAAGCTCCCATGATGTAACGCTACCCTGTTTCAATCGGGATAAAACGCGCTCTCTTTGACTTGGCGTTTTTGCCTTGCCGTTGGTAGAATAGCTGCTCATGCTTAATAATCCTTTCCGCCGTCTGAATGTCCTTTCAGGCGGCATTTGTTTTGCGCCTGATAAATTAATTTGCCTGCTCTTCGCGTTTGGCTGCCAGTTTGCCGAGATACTCTTCAATCTCACTGGAAAGCCAGCCGGTAATATTTTCGGAAAGTTTGATAGGCTTAGGAAAATCAGGGCGGTGATGGCGGCTCTTAGGGTTTGCCCAATTCCAAATAGTCGCCCGTGAAACACCCATAACGCGGGCAGTATCGTTTACTCTTAATACGGTATTCATATGCTTTGCCTTTCTTAGTCGGGGTTGTATGACAGGCAAAAATATAGCCGCCTCTGTGGGCGGCTTGTCCTATATAGGATTGCATAAAACCTAATTAGGTTATTGTGAAAGACGGTCGATACCTTGCTTAATATATTTTGCTAATGTGTCTCCAGTAGGGGGCTTGCCTAGTTTATCAGCTTGTCTTTCCCACTCTTGGATAATAGTTTCTGCTGCCTCATATGGTTTACTACAATCAGTTTTTGTATAGATAGCGGAAAGTGCCGCAATAATTTCAGCTTGTTTATTTTCAGTGCGTTTGCTGATAGATTTTTGTATCTTCATTTTTTCGCTCAATACTTCTTTTAGCTCATTAAAACTCTTACTTGTAAGGCGTAAGGTATCAGTAGTAACCGTTATACTCCATTTATTACTTTCTAAAAAATCTCTATCTGGGCATCTAGGTCGAAACCGATAGTCTTCTACGTTAGTAAAATCGGCTAATGCCTCATTTGGAATGTATTGAAAAAACCAGCCTTCGGTTTTCAAGTCTGTAATGTATGGTAACCCTGCTATTTGGCCGTAATTTTCATTTTTTACATCAATTACTTCCTGTGGTGTTTTACATTCTATCAGTTTTGTTTCAGAAGCTAGTTTAGGGATTCTTACAGTATAGTTTTCAAAAGCCGGATTAATGCCAAGATGCTGCAATCTCTCTAGGCTTGCCTCAATATGCTCCCCATTAATGTCTAATAGATATGGGAATACACAAACTTTAGCTGATTGCTTAATTTCAATTTCTTGCATTGTGGTGCTGTGAATTGGTGCGAAATATCCATTAAATAAATAACATTCAATAATTAAGGGATTATCAATATTTGGGAAATAACGTTCTGCCAAGCTCCTTTTAAAAAATCTCATTGTAGATGCTTGTATGCAAAATTCAGTTAATCCGATAGCCCCATAATGGATAATATCATTAACTTCAAAGCTATCATTAAGCTGTTTACTTAATTCATTAGCTGCATCTTTTAAGGTGTAATATGCTCGCCATGCCATTTTTACGATCTCCTGCATAAATACAAATATTGGTAACCAGTGGTAACCAGTTGGTAACCAGTAAATTTACGTTAACTGGTTACCGCTTTTTCTTTGTATTTATATTTATATTCATATAGTTATATTTGTTAAATTTTGTGGTAACCAGTGTAACCACTATATTTACTCACGCGCATAGGGATTTTTTAATCCGTCTCGCCATCTTGAATCAATCTCAATGCTTGGTTATACCGTTCCCGCAAAAAGTCGCTATACCATTGCATAAACTCTTTGCGCTCATTCAGATAATCGGCGCGGTTGTAGGCGGCGCGGATTTTGTTGTTTTCGATATGGGCAAGCTGCCGTTCTATCGCGTCAGGGTTGAAGCCTTGTTCATTCAAAACGCTGCTGGCAAGGGAGCGGAAACCGTGCGGGGTTACTCTGCCTTTATAGCCCATGCGCTCAATGATACGACCTATGGTTGCGTCGCTAATAACACCGTCCGTCTTGGTGCGGCTTGGAAATAGAAACGGGGTATTGCCCGTGATTTCTTTCAGTTCTGCCAAAAGTTCAAGCGTCCAGTCAGCCAGCGGGACGGCATGGGGCGGTTTCGGTGCGGTCTTCTCGTGCTTCATACGCTGGGCGGGAACTGTCCATACTGCCGCGTCAAAGTCTATTTCATTCCATTGCCCGCCCCTTAGTTCCGTGCTTCGTAAAAAGGTCAGCATATTCAAAATCAGGGCTATTCTGTTTTGCGGCTCAATCTCTGCCAGTATCAGGCGGCGGAAAAATTCGGTCAGTTCTTCACGGGGCAGGGCGGGGCGATGGTCGGTCTGCTTGGCGGGGATGTATTTCCGCAATGAATAGGCGGGGTTGGTTTCCACAATCTCAAGCATGACGGCATAGTCAAATATCGCGCCCGTCCATTCCCTGATTTTTTCGGCGGTATTGTTCACGCCCCGCGCCATTACGCCGTCAAGAACCACTTTAATATCGCTTACCCTTATTTCCTGTATCGACATTGCGCCAATAACGGGGAAAACGTCGGTTTCAAAATATCTCAACACGCGGGCGGCGTGGTTTTCTTTCCAGCGGATCAGGTTGTCAGAATGCCAGCGGCGGGCGATGGCTTCAAAGGTATTTAGGGCGGCGGCTTGCCGTTCGCGTTTTTCCTGTTGCTTGGCTTCGCTGGGGTCTTGCCCCGATACAAGCAAGCGGCGGGCGTTTTCGGCGGCTTGCCGGGCTTCTACCAGTGATACGGTTGGATATTTGCCGATTGAAAGCGTTTTCCGTTTGCCGTTATGCGAAAAATCAAACCGCCATAACTTCCCGCCGCTTGTATTGATATACAGATACAAGCCCTTGCCGTCATTCAGCTTAAACGGTTTTTCGGCAGGCTTGGCGTTTTTGATTTGGCGGTCGTTCAGCTTCATTTTTACGGTATTTTTTCGAGGTATTTTTCAGATACCGCAAAAGATACCGTAAATTTTAGGTTACTTCAATTAAGCTGAATTAGACGGAATTATACAATCAGGAAGAAGACAATAGGATAGCAATCAGCCTGAAAGCCTTGTATTTACTGAGATTGGTTGATGGTATTAGACAGGATTAAACGAAAAAAAACGCCTGAAATTTTCAAGCGTTTTTGTATGTTGGTGCGGACGGAGAGACTCGAACTCTCACACCTCTCGGCGCCAGAACCTAAATCTGGTGCGTCTACCAATTTCGCCACGTCCGCGCGATGAAACTGTGGATTATACACAAAGTATCCTGCTCTGCAAACAACCTTTGGCTTGAAATTGCTTTATTCCGACCGATATAATGGCAGATCGGTTATCTGCCGGAACACACTAATATCAAAGAGGAACATCATGCCTGTTTTACTGATTCAGGATTTTTTACAGACACAGGGTTTGAAGCTGTCTTCAGACGACCTCCGTATTGCTTATCTGACCGCAAAGACGGTGATGGATATGGGCAATGCTTCGATTGACCGCTCGGTTTTGTGGCGTGAGGAAGACGGTTGGAAGCTGGCAGACCATATTGAAGAAACGCCTGAAAACGAAGCTTTGCTCAAACAGGTTTTCATGGCTTTGGATTCGGTATTCAGCCGTGCAACAGCCGTCAAAAGCGCGGCGGTTTACATTCACCTTCCTGGCGAACCGCACGCAAGGCTGGTTCGTATCGCGGCGCAAGGCGAGCCTTTGGAAAATCTGTTGGCTATTCATGAAGAAAACGGTACGGTTTACCTTGCCTGCCGTACGGCGCAAAGCGGTTGGATGAATATTGCCAACGATATTGCTTATTGGCTTTTGCTGGACGAAATCCAAGGCAGTCGGAACGAAGGCAGCGGAAGCCAGTTGTCCATCCCTGTGGCAACGCAAAACGGAACGGTTTTGGGCGTGGTTCACGTTGAATTTACCGATAAAGATCAAGCCGATGACGCAGCCCAAACAGATTGGTCGGCGCTGGCGTTGGCACTTGCCGAGCCGCTGAAAGCATTGGCAGGCATCGAGGACAAGGAAGAAGAGCATGAATAATACCTTGAAATTCGTCGCCTCTTGCCGCCTGCCTACCGAATGGGGCGACTTCACTATGCACGGTTTTGAAGAACTGAGTGGGCAAGAACACATCGCTTTGACGATGGGCGATTTTTCAGACGACCTCCCTGTCCTGACCCGCATCCATTCTGAATGTTTGACCGGAGATGCCCTGTTCTCCAAAAAATGCGACTGCGGCCCGCAGCTTGAGGCGGCGATGAAGGCGGTTCAACAAGAAGGGCGCGGTGTGATCGTTTATCTGCGTCAAGAAGGGCGCGGCATCGGCTTAATCAACAAAATCCGTGCCTATAAGCTTCAAGACGAGGGGATGGATACGGTCGAAGCCAACCTCGCGCTCGGACTGCCCGTTGACGCACGCGACTTTACGCTTGCCAAGCAAATCTACGACCATCTGAATATCCGTGCTGTCAAGCTGTTGACCAACAATCCTGAAAAAATTCAGACGTTGAAAAATGCAGGCATCAATGTTGTCGAACGTATTCCGCTCCATGTCGGCGAGAATGCGGAAAACGAACGATATCTGCACACTAAAGCCGATAAATTGGGGCATATGATTTTTGATTGAGATAATACTAAACTTATTTATTATTTATATTCAAATAAATATATTTATCTTGAAACAAACGGCTTGCCCTGATAGAGGTTTTTTGGTTTAATCCCGAGTTCTCGGGTGATTAGCTCAGTTGGTAGAGCGTCTGCCTTACAAGCAGAATGTCGGCGGTTCGACTCCGTCATCACCCACCAAGTTTCCTTTCATTGTTGCAAAACAATGATGCGCGGTGGTAGCTCAGTTGGTTAGAGTACCGGCCTGTCACGCCGGGGGTCGCGGGTTCGAGCCCCGTCCGCCGCGCCAAATTTAAAAAGCACCGATTTATCGGTGCTTTTATTTTTGGTCGATGCATTTTATATTTTGGATACTCAATTTAAAAAGGTCGTCTGAAAACAGGTTAAGCGTTTGAATAAAATGCGCTACGTTTGTTTTCAGACGACCTTAATCTCAAAAAGCTTTATTTATGACCATATTCAGCAATATATTGGGCAATTGCAGCTTCAGGGTTAGCAGCGTTAATAAGTTGAGGTACTTCTACATAACCGCGTTTAACCAGATTTTTTTCACGCAAAGCATTACCTTGCATTCCGAATACTATATAAACGCCTAAACTAAGAAGGCCGACTATGCCACCCAACATCTCATTCTGACCAGCTAATACATTTAACACAATAAAGGTAACAAATATTCCAATCCCCAAACCCCACATTTTTTTCACACAAGCCCAAATAGCCCCAAAGAAAAATGCAGGCCAAGACCAGCCTTGTTTGACTGCCTCATACTGATTCATAGGATTTTTAAAAATCTTGTAAAGTTTCATAAAATACCTTTCTTTTATGCCTTAAAAAGTTAACGTCATGATTCTATCAAAATATATTAAAAAGTTGAATCATTATAAGATTAACGGTCGTCTGAAGACTCAATTTGGTTTTCAGACGACCTTTCATTTACTTACACAATCCCAACCTTATCACTCAGCCCAGTTTTTCTTCTTACTGGTTTTGCCTATACCCGGATTGAAGCTGTTGGTCGGGTCGAGTTTGCGGTAGAACTGCTTGAGCGCAGGTTTGGCCTCGTATAAATGGCCGACGTTGTGTTCGGCGGGATACTGCGCGCCGCGTTGGTCTAAGAGATGAAGCATTTCGTGTTCCAATGCCATGCAGTCGTTGCCTTTTTTGATGATGTAATCCTGATGGAAAACGTGGCACATGAAATGTCCGTAGTAGAGCTTGTGGATGATTTTATTGTCGATTTCCGACGGCAGTTTTTCAAACCAGTCGCGGTCGTCGCGGCGCAGGGCGATGTCCAGCGCGACCAAGTCTTCCACTTCATCATCATGCACGGCGCGGTAACGGATGGCGGCGGAGGCGACGGCAAAACGGTGCAGCATGGCAGCTTGGGTTTCTTCGGCGTTGCATTCGAAAAACGCGCCGCCGTGGTGCGCAAAATACTCTTTCAGGAACGCGCGCGCTTCATCGACGCCTTTTCCGCCCATTTTCAGAATCAGATGGTGTTCGTATTTGTCGCGGTAATCGCGCATGGATTTGGGCAGGTGGTCAGGCAAGTATTTGCTGACGAACTGCATGACTTTGTCGGAAAAATGTTTGGGCAGAAAGCTGACTTTTTTGCCGAATCGGTCAACTTTGGCTTTGAAATCAAATAATTTCGGCAGTTGGTGTGTACCGAATTTTTTGATGACGTAGAACGTGTCTTTGCCGTACACGTCGGCAATATCAAAAGCATGACGGTGGATGTATTCGCCGGAAATAGGCAGGCTTTCAAATTCACCCAAGGCGGCGCGGCGGATATCGGTCAGTTCGTTGATGTCGTTGGTGCCGATGTAGAACACGGCGGTTTGCTTCTCTTGCGGGAAAGTGTCCAAGCGGACGGCGAATACCATCAGTTTGCCCGCGCAGCCGGACGCTTCATAATGACGCGCCGGGTCGGCATTGAAACGCGCGGCGGTCGGCTCGTCCACTTGGCGCACATGGTCGCAATAAGCGTGGTCGTGTCCTTTGCCCGCATCTTGCGTGATGTCTTTTCTTTGATAGTGATGGCCTTGAAGATTAGTCAGGATTTCTTCGGGCGTGTCGCCCAAATCTATGCCCAAATGGTTGACCAGATCCAGTTTGCCCTCTTCGTTGATTTGGGCGAACAGCGCCATTTCCGTGTAGGCCGGGCCGCGCTGCACCAACGCGCCGCCGGAGTTGTTGCACACGCCGCCCAAGACGGACGCTCCGATACATGAAGAGCCGATGACTGAATGCGGTTCGCGCCCCAAAGGTTTAAGCAGCAATTCGAGCTGGTTCAGGGTAGAGCCGGGCAGGCAGACGACTTGTTCGTTGTTGTTGATGGTTTGGATGATGTTCATCCGCATGGTGTTTACAATCACGATATCGCGGTCGTAATCGTTGCCGTCGGGGGTCGAGCCGCCTGTCAAACCGGTATTCGCCGCCTGCGTAATCACAATCACGTCCGCTTCGACGCATGCCTGCAAAATTTTCCACATTTCCAGAATGGTTCCGGGGCGCACCACCGCCAACGCCCTACCCTCGCCGAAACGGTAGCCTTGGCGGTATTGTTCGGTTTTCGCGGGGTCGGTGATGATGTATTTTTCGCCGACGGTTTGGGTCAGGCTGCTGATTAATTGCGAGGCGTTCATAATGCGCTCCTTGGGGCTGGTTTTATTGGATTAAAATAGTGATTGTAGTAACGCGACACGGCAAAGTAAAGGTCGTCTGAATACGGTCCGGAAAGGAATACTGTAAACCATCCACATCATCCGTCCAAACGCCCTACCCCTGAATTGCCCATTTTCCCCGCTATACACAATTTCTTTGCTGAACGGTGTGAACAGCTTGTGAATAAGTTCTATTACCTTTTGATAATCAAACAAAAAAATACAATGCTTAAAAAATAGGCAGTTTGTCGGTTTAGTCACATTCCGTGTTTGCCTTTGTGTGCGCAGTCTGTGGAAAAGTCAGCTAACTTATTCTATTCTCAATCAAAATATACAATGATTAAAAATTAGGCAATACGGCGTATAATCCGATTGATCAAACACACCCACTCAAAAATCCCGATTTTCAAAAAAAGGAAAAGGAATGCACACCCTTTCGGAACAAGTCCGCTTAAATGAGGCGCGCAAAAAGTTGGCGAAAAGCAGGCGTTGGGCGACGGGCTTGCTGCTTGCGGCGTGCGGGCTGTTTGCAGCCTCCACCGTTTATGTACGCCAATATCCTTGGTTGGGATTTGTCAAAGCATTTGCCGAAGCAGCGATGGTGGGTGCGCTGGCGGACTGGTTTGCCGTAACCGCGCTTTTCAGACGACCCCTCGGGCTGCCGATTCCCCATACCGCGATTTTGCCGCGCAATCAGGCGCGTATCGGCGATGAATTGGGGCGGTTTATCGAACACAATTTTTTGCAGGGCAAACCCATCGCCATGCGTATTTATCAAGCGCAGCCCAGCGATAAATTATTGAAATGGCTGGACGGCGAAGACGTGAAATCGCACTGGCTACCCTGGCTTTCCAAGCAGATTCCGACCCTGCTTGCCATCGCCAAACCGGAACAGACGGCGCGTTTTACGGCAATGCTGCTGGAAGAACGTTACAGCGGCGGACAAATCGGCAACGCGCTTGCCGACGGTTTGCGGCTGTTGAAAGCGCAAGGGATGCACGAAAAAGCGTTTGAAAGCCTGCTCCGTCAGATTCGGCGTTGGCTGAAAACGCCGGAAACCCGCGAAATGTTGGAACAGAACCTGCGCGAATGGGCGGCGAAAATCGAAGGCGGCAATCCCGGAACTTGGGACAGGCTTAAAGCGGCGGTGAAATCGACCTTGGTGGAGAAAGTCGATGATTGGGCGGCAGAAAAAGCGTTGGCATGGATAGACGGCTATTTGGCAACTGCGAACAAGCAGGACAACGCGCTGCGCCGACAATTCTTGGTGCAATACGACGAACTGACCGAACGCCTGACCACCTCGCGCCTGTGGCACCGCCGTCTGGACAAATTCAAAAAACAGCTCGCGCAATCGTCCGCCCTGCAACGTCAAATCATGACCTTATGGCGCGGCATTCTGGACTGGGCGCGGGAAGATGTGGAAAAACAAGACTCTTTGTGCCAAGCGCAACTGGAAAAGCTGCTGAACCATATGCGTTCGCAAGCTCAGGCATACCCGCAATTTATGCGTCGGGCGGATGTACGGATCTCGCTTTTGGTTCGGGATTTTGTGATGCGTTATAAAGATAAGGCCGCTTTGTTCGTCTCGGACAAAGTCAAAGGCTGGGACAGCCGCCTGATGGTGGAAAAACTGGAATTGAGCGTGGGCAAGGATTTGCAATATATCCGCATCAACGGCACGCTCGTCGGCGGACTGGTCGGACTGGTGATTTATACGGTATCGTTGTGGCTGGCGGGATAGTATGCAAAGAGGTCGTCTGAAAGCCCAACGGCGTAAAAAGCAATCGGCATTTTATCCCTACTTCGTCCGTTTATGTCGATTGAAGCCGCTGTTTTCAGACGACCCCTTGCCTTTTCCGACTGTAAAATATCAATAACGCCATTTGCCTAATTTGATAAAATTACGGACCGATTTTTTGTACCTGCCTGCTAAGGATGGTCTGTAAAACAGGTCGTCTGAAAATTTCCCGATCGCTTTTGACGGCTTGAATGTGGATTTCGCAGGCGGATCTGGACGGCAGCTTCAAGCCCGTTACGCCGTTCAGACGACCCCTATTTAAGATTGATATGTATAAATTCCTCCCTATTGTCCACGTTTTGTCCAGACTGGGGCTGCTGTTTTCCATGGTGCTCGCAGTACCGACGCTGATGTCGTATTTTTTTCTGGACAACGCATTTCCGGCGTTTGCCTACACGGCTTTGGCAACGACGCTGACCTCTTGCGCGGTTTGGCTGCTGACCTTCCATTTCCGCCGCGAGCTGCGCCCGCGCGACGGGTTTACGTTGGTTTTAATGTTGTGGCTGGCGTTTGCGCTGGTGGCGGCGATGCCGATCTATATTCACATCCCGGGCATCAGTTTTACCGATGCGTTTTTTGAGGCGATGTCCGGACTGACGACGACGGGCGCGACGGTCATGACGAGCTTGGACACGCTGGCCCCTTCGGTGAATTTTTGGCGGCATATGCTCAACTGGCTGGGCGGCATGGGTATCATCGTGCTGGCGGTCGCGATTCTGCCGATGCTGGGCGTGGGCGGAACGCAGCTCTTCAAGGCTGAAATTCCGGGAATGGACAAAGAAAGCAAGATGGCGCCGCGCATTTCGCAGGTGGCAAAAAAGCTTTGGTTCTTCTATACGATGACGACAGCGGCGGCTTTTCTGACGCTGCATTTTGCGGGGATGAGCTGGTTTGACGCGCTTTGCCATGCGATGTCGGCGGTGTCGCTGGGCGGTTTTTCGACACACGATGCCAGCATCGCTTATTTTGATTCGCTGACCGTCGAATGGGCGATCATGTTTTTCACGCTTTGGGGCGGTGTGAATTTTGCCACGCATTTCACGGCGCTGACACAGCGTTCGCTCAAATCCTATTGGCAGGATGAGGAATGCCGCGTACTGCTGGTGCTGCTGGCGGGCAGTATTTTGATGTCGGCGGTGTATCTGTGGCAGAAGGATTTTTATGCAACCTTTGGGGATTCGCTGCGTTTTGTCAGCTTCAACTTTGTCTCCATCGGGCTGGCAAGCGGTTTTTCCAACACGGATTTCGCGCAATGGCCGCTGATCGTGTCGCTGTGGATGTTTTTCCTATCCAACCTGTTGGCAAGCTCCGGCTCTATGGGCGGCGGCATTAAAAACGTGCGGGCGTTGGTCTTGTTCAAATTCAGCCTGCGCGAGATGATGATTCTGCTGCACCCGAAAGCGGTGCGTACGGTCAAGGTCAACGGACGCATGATTCCCGACCGCATGGCGCTGACGGTGATGGCGTTTATTTCGATTTATTTCATGACGACGATTGTGTTCAGCTTTTTGCTGATGGCAAGCGGGATGGAATTTATCTCCGCCTTCACCGCCGTTATTGCGTGTATTACCAATGCGGGCCCGGGCTTGGGCGAGGTCGGACCGGCGGGCAGCTATGCGGTATTGAGCGATGTGCAGAAATGGCTGTGTTCTGCCGTGATGCTGCTGGGCCGCTTGGAGATTTTTACGGTGTTGATTTTGCTGACACCGGCTTATTGGAAAAAATAAAGACGGGTCGTCTGAAAACGGATTTCGGGTTTTCAGACGACCTTTTTGTTATCAGGTTTGCCATGCGTGCAAAGCGGCAAGCCTTGAAAAGGAGCGGCTCTGCGTTAAACTGCAAGAGCAAAACAAGCAACGCAAAGGAAATACGATGGATATCCTTACCCGCCTTCAAAACTTGCCGCCGAGCAAGTTTCATTACAGGCTTTTGGTGCTGGTCGGTATCGGCTGGCTGTTTGACGCGATGGATACCGGGCTGGTGTCGTTCATCCTGCCCGAGCTGGGCAAAGACTGGTCGCTTGAGCCTGCGCAATTGGGCTGGATTGTCAGCATCTCCTTTGTCGGCATGGCATTGGGCGCGGTCATCAGCGGCTGGTTTGCCGACCGCTTCGGCAGGAAAACCGTTTTTGCCGGGACGATGGCGGTGTACAGCATAGCAACGGGTTTATGCGCGTTTGCACCCAACCTGTCCGCGCTTTTATTTTTCCGCTTCTTCGTCGGCGTAGGACTGGGCGGGCAGCTCCCCGTCGCGGTGTCCTTAGTCAGCGAATACGCCCCGCCGAAAGTACGCGGACGCTTTATCGTGTTGCTGGAAAGTTTTTGGGGGCTAGGCTGGCTTGCCGCAGCACTCGCTTCCTATTTCTTTATCCCAAAATTCGGCTGGCACAGCGCGTTTTTAATCGGCGCGCTGCCGATTGTGTATATCCCGCTGGTGTTGAAATTCATACCCGAATCCGTACCCTACCTGCTCTCGCAAGGCAAAACGGACGAAGCGCACCGGCTGGTCAGCCGCTTGGAAGAAGAAACGGGGATGACGCCCACCGCAACGGCCATCGCACCGCCGCAAAAGGAAAAACAGCGCATCCGTTTCATACAACTATGGCAACAGCCTTTCGCACGACGCACGCTGATGCTGTGGCTGGTTTGGTTCGGCATTGTATTTTCCTATTACGGCATTTTTACTTGGCTGCCGAAACTCTTGGTCGAACAAGGCAATACGGTGGTCAAAACCTTTGAATATGTGCTGGTGATGATTGTCGCGCAACTGCCCGGCTACATCGCGGCGGCGGCATTGGTGGAAAAAATCGGGCGCAAAGCGACTTTGGCGGGCTTTCTCGCCGCCTGCGCCGTCTGCGCGTGGTTTTTCGGGCAAAGCAGCAGCGCCGCCGAAGTCATGGCATGGGGCAGCCTGATGTCGTTCTTCAACCTCGGCGCATGGGGCGTTTTATACACCTACACACCTGAACTCTACCCCCTCCGCTTCCGTGCCTTCGCCTCCGGCTGGGCGGGCGCAATCGGACGCATCGGCGGTATCCTTGCGCCTATGGTGGTCGCCAAAATGGTCGGTGGCAGCGACGGATTCGGCAATATTTTCATGATGTTCGCCGGCGTGATGATGCTGATTGTATTGGTGATTTTAGCTTTAGGCGAAGAAACGAAAGGCAGGACGCTGGAAGATATCAACGGATAAACGCCGTTTTGCCCGTTGATGAATGATGTATAGCAAACATACTTAACTTTAAATACAGCATGTCATCAAATTCCGTCATTCCCGCGCAGGCGGGAATCCATCGTAAAACTTAAGAAACCCTAATTTGAAAAACAGTTTCTAAAATTTAAAAATGGATTCCCGCCTACGCGGGAATGACGGGGTCGGAAGCCCTGAAGTATCGAAAGTTAATTATGTTTGCTATAAAAGGCTGTCTGAATGGTTTTCAGACGGCCTTTATCTTTAAACAACCGAAAAACGGCGTGATTTCTTCGACGGTTTCAATAAACAGCCCTGCCTCGGCAAGCAATTTTTCCAGTTCGGCGAGGGAGCGGAAGCGGTATTCCGGCGGAGTGTTTTCCTGCATTTCCCGCCAAGTGTAGATGTGGTTTTCAAGCAGATAGGGTTTGATTTGCCGTTCGTAAACCTCGTGCGGGACGGTGTGTTCCAGCAGATAACGGTACACGCGGTCAAACTTGGCCGCATCCTGTCCGGCGTCAAACAGTATCAGCTCGTCCGCCATCAGCCACTCTCCGTCAGGCTTCAAGAGACGGCGTATGGTTTTCAAGGCCTGCGGCAGTCTGTCCGGCGGGATTTGGTGCAGGAACAGGGAAGTCAGTACCGTATCGGCGGCATACCCGGGCAAGTCTTCCCGCCCGATTTCACCCTCTACCAACCTGATTTCCGAATGCCCCGCCCAAGTCTGTCGGGCGGCGGCCAAGTTGGCTGCATCCGCGTCGATTCCGACAATATCCGCGTATTGTCCGACAAACGGCGCAAACGATTTTCCCGTACCGCAGCCCAAGTCTGCCAGGCTGCCGCCTTTGCGGGACGACAGGCGGTACAGCGTCTGCGCCAGCAGCGGGGTCGATTCAAAGGTATCGCGCCCGTCGGGCATGATTGTGCGTTCCACATAGCGGGACAGGGTTTGCGTCCATTGTTGTGCCTGGCTGTCCATGACCGGCTCCTTAAAAAAAACGGATAGACTTTGGTTTTAGGCCGTCTGAAAAGCCGCCCTACTCCGCCCAAATTACCGTTTCCGACGCATCACGGCGCGGTTTCGGAGAAATATCGCGCACACGGTAGCCGAAGGTTGCGGCGACGGACAATCCGTAATGTTCAGGGTCGAGCAATCCGTCTTCGGCAAGGATTTTTTCCACTACGGCATACTCCATGCCTTCGATGGCGCAAGAATCAATGCCGAGCATTGCTGCGCCGGTAAGCATATTGCCCAGCGCGATGTAGGTTTGCTTGCTTGCCCAGTCAAACAGGGCGCGTTCGTCGTCGGCGATGGGCATATCGTGGGTTTGGAAACGGCGGTAGCGTTCAAATGCGCCCGCCCGCTCTTCGGCAGTCAGACCGCGTCTGTCCATCAATTCTTCAAAAGCGGGGCTGTCGTAGCGGGCATGTTTTCGTGCCAACAGGAAAACGACGTGGCTGGCATCCGAAATGGAAGCCTGCATCCCCCAAGCGAAGGGTTTGATTTTTTCGCGCAAAGCTGCGTTCTGTACGACCACAAACTGCCACGGCTCGCAGCCGACGGAGCTGGGCGAAAGCCGTCCGAAGTCAAGGATGGCGGCAAAATCTTCGGCACTGATTTTGCGCGCAGGGTCGTAGTAGCGGACGGAAACGCGGCGTTTGAAAATTTCGAGGGCTTGTTCGCGGGTCAGTATCATGATGATTCCTTTGATTGAGTATGGAAGGGGCTTCCTTTCGGACAATCAGAATGGTCAAACGTTCGCAAAGATTGCAACACCAGCGGCAGCGAAACCGTTTGACGGTTGTGTGCAGAAAGGTAGGCGGCGTTAATCAGCTCCAGCGATTTCAAGCCTTCGCGCCCATCGACAATAGGCTCGGCTTTGCCGCGCAATACATCGACAACATTCCGATAATACAGCGGATGCCCGAAACCGTACACCGACGTGGTTTCGTAATTGGCGGTTTTGACCTGTTCGTCGTAATCGCGCTCGTCGGCAAAATTCCACTCCTGAATTTCATTCACCGCCATACCGCCGATGCGTACCGTGCCGGTTTCGCCCAAAATGGTAATCGAGCCTTCGAGGTTTTTCGGATAGGTACACATGGTCACCGCCATCGAGCCGAGCGTGCCGTCGCGCCAACGGAGGTTCATCACGCCCGTGTCTTCGGCTTCAATTTTGCGGTGGGTCGCAATCATCGCCTGCACTTCCGCCACCGGGCCGATGAGCCATTCCATCAAATCGACGTAGTGGCTAGCCTGATTCATGAATGCGCCTCCGTCCATCTTCCAAGTGCCGCGCCAACCGCCCCCTTGGTCGTAATACGACTGCGGGCGCGTCCAAAAAACATTCAAATGCACCATATAGATTTTGCCGAAGCGTTGTTCTGCGACCGCGCGTTTGAGCAGTTGCAGCGTGGCGTTCAGACGGTTTTGTTTCACGACAAACAAACGTTTGCCCGCTTTGTCGGCAGCTTGAACCATAAGTTCGCCGTCGGCAAAGCAGGTTGCCATCGGTTTTTCGGTGACGACGTGAAAACCCGCTTCCAACGCCTCAACCGCCTGTTCGGGATGCAAGCCGGACGGCGTGGTGATGACGATTACGTCGGCATCGGTTTCTGCCAGCATGTCGGTATAGCGGGCATAGCCTTTCGCGCCGGTACGCTTGACCGCCGCTTCAAGCGCGGCAGGATCGATGTCGCACACGGCAACGAGTTCGCAATCTTCTTGCAATACCTCAAACGAGCCAAAATGGTTGTTGGAAATACGGCCGCAGCCGACTAAGGCGAATTTGATTTTGCGGTTTTGAATGGCTTCAGACATTTTCAGACGACGTATATAGTTATAAAAAACGGAAAAAGATTATAGATAAATCAGCCCTCAACCGATACCTAAAATCATGAAAAATTTGACGGGGCGGCAGGATATGGGTGTGCTTTCCGCCGTCGGCCCTTTCCTTTCAAACTCAGGCTGATATGAAGTTAATTTACAACAAATGCGTATCGTGGTTTATAATCCTACTCTTACGAAACAGGGGTGCTGCCTGATGTTCAGGCGGCTGAGAAATACCCTTTACACCCGATCGGGATAATACCTGCGTGGGGAGTTTTCACGGATTCTGTCTTTCAGACGACCTTTTTTGATATTGGGGTCGTCTGAAAAAGCAAAACGCTCCTGTTTCTTCTTTTCAAACGAGAAAACAGGAGCATTTTTTATGACTACGCCAAAGAAAACCGCCAAAACTTCCGGCAACGAAGCGCGCGAGCTTGCCGACTTGAGCGAAGACATCGGCATCCGCTTCAAATATCCGAACTCCGAACGCGTATATCTGCAAGGCAGCCGCGAAGACATCCGCGTGCCTTTGCGCGAAATCCGTCAGGACGACACCTACACGGCGCAAGGCACGGAAGCCAACCCGCCGATTCCCGTCTATGACACCAGCGGCGTGTACGGCGATCCGGCGGCACACATCGACCTGAAACAAGGCCTGCCGCACGTCCGCACCGCATGGCTGGACGAACGCGGCGATACCGAAATCCTGCCCAAGCTTTCCAGCGAATACGGCATCGAACGCGCACACGATCCGCAAACCGCCCATCTGCGCTTCAACCAAATCACCCGCCCGCGCCGCGCCAAAGCAGGTCGCAACGTAACCCAGCTTCACTATGCGCGCCGCGGCATCATCACGCCGGAGATGGAGTTTGCCGCCATACGCGAACGCATGAAGCTGGACGAACTTTTCAGACGGCCCGAATACGCCAAACTCTTGAAACAGCACGCGGGGCAAAGTTTCGGCGCAAATATCCCGACCCACCCCGACCAAATCACGCCTGAATTCGTGCGCCAAGAAATTGCCGCCGGACGCGCGATTATCCCCGCCAACATCAACCACCCCGAACTCGAACCGATGATTATCGGCCGCAACTTCCGCGTCAAAATCAACGGCAACTTGGGCAACTCCGCCGTAACCTCCAGCCTGACCGAAGAAGTCGAAAAAATGGTGTGGTCGCTGCGTTGGGGCGCGGACACGATTATGGATTTATCCACCGGCGCGCATATCCACGAGACGCGCGAATGGATTATCCGCAACGCGCCCGTCCCCATCGGCACCGTGCCCATCTATCAGGCTTTGGAAAAAACCGGCGGCATTGCCGAAGATTTGACTTGGGATTTGTTCCGCGACACCTTAATCGAGCAGGCGGAACAAGGCGTGGACTATTTCACCATACACGCGGGCGTGTTGCTGCGCTATGTGCCGATGACCGCCAACCGCCTCACCGGCATCGTATCGCGCGGCGGCTCCATCATGGCGAAATGGTGCCTCGCCCACCATCAGGAAAACTTCCTCTACACGCATTTCGACGAAATCTGCGAAATCATGAAAGCCTACGACGTGTCGTTCAGCCTCGGCGACGGCCTGCGCCCCGGCTGCATTGCCGATGCCAACGACGAAGCGCAGTTCGCTGAATTGCACACCTTGGGCGAATTGACCGGCAAAGCGTGGGAACACGACGTACAAGTCATGATCGAAGGCCCCGGCCATGTGCCGTTGCAACGCGTCAAAGAAAACATGACCGAAGAGCTGCAACACTGCTTTGAAGCGCCTTTCTACACACTCGGCCCGCTCGTTACCGACATCGCCCCCGGCTACGACCACATCACCTCAGGCATAGGCGCGACCAATATCGGCTGGTACGGCACAGCCATGCTCTGCTATGTTACCCCGAAAGAGCATCTCGGCCTGCCCGACAAAGAAGACGTGCGCACCGGCATCATCACCTACAAACTCGCCGCCCACGCCGCCGACCTCGCCAAAGGCTGGCCGGGCGCACAATTACGCGACAACGCTCTGAGCAAGGCGCGTTTCGAGTTCCGCTGGCGCGACCAATTCCGCTTAAGCCTCGACCCCGAACGCGCCGAGAGCTTCCACGACGAAACCCTACCTGCCGAAGGCGCAAAAATCGCCCACTTCTGCTCAATGTGCGGCCCCAAATTCTGCTCGATGAAAATCACGCAGGAAGTACGCGACTACGCCGACAAGCAAAAAGCCCAGCGGCAGGGCATGGAAGAAAAAGCGGTCGAGTTTGTGAAGAAAGGGGCTGAGATTTACAGTTGATAAAAAGGTCGTCTGAAAAGTTTTCAGACGACCTT
>NZ_KV800928.1:55088-74818 GCF_001810355.1 Neisseria sp. HMSC074B07
AAAGGTCGTCTGAAAAGTTTTCAGACGACCTTTTTCTATTTCCTGAACTCTTCCCTGACGATGTCCAGCCAAGCCCTGAGCGCGGGGGTGGGACGCTGGTGTTTTTTCCACGCCATGGTCAGTTGCCAGCGGATTTCGGGTTCGGTCAGCGGGACGGCGGCGAAGGTGTCGGGGTTGATTTTGCGGGCGTAGTATTCGGGCAGAAGGGCGATACCCATATGGTGCGCCACCATGTCGGCGAGCAGATCCCATTGTCCGGTGCGGCAGACGACGTTGGGGGTGAAGCCTTGGCTGCGGCAGGCGGTTTGGATGGTTTCGTTGAGGGAAAATCCTGAGCCGAAGAGGATAAACGGTTCGTGTTGCAGGCTTTTGAGGCTGAGGGCGGCATGGCGGGCTTGGGTGCGCGGCATGAGGACGACGAGCGGGTAATCGCACAGGACGATGCTGTCGAAGTCTTCGTGAACGGGGGCGAGCAGTTGTCCGGCGTCGAGTTCGTTGTTGCGCAGGGATTGCTCGATGGCGAGCGAACCTTGTTCGAGGAAGGTCAGTTCGATGCCGGGCCATTGGCGGCGGAAGCGGAACAGGGCGTTGCTGAGCAGGTCGCTGCCGAGCAGTGCCAAACCCAGCCGCAGCGTGCCGCTTTTGATGTGGCGGTAACCGTCGATGCGGGCGAGCAGCAGGTCGCGTTCGTGCAGGAGGTTCAGCGCGTGGCGGTACACTTCTTCGCCGATGGGTGTGGTGGCGACCTGGCGTTTTTTGCGGCCGTTTTCTTTAACCAGCAGCGGCACACCCAGCTCTTCTTCCAATGCCTGTATGGTTTTGCTGACGGTGGGTTGGGTCAGGTTGAGTGCGGATGCGGCGGCAGAAAAACTTTGCAGGCGCACGAGTTCGGCGAAACAGTGCAGGCTTTTGAAGTCCATTATTCCTCTCATGCATGATTTTGATGCAGATAATTCATATTATGCGCAAACTGCGTCCTTATAATCAAGCCTTCGTTTTGGATTACGGATGGATAAACCTTATGGATACGCTGACGCGATTTTTTCAGACGACCTTGCAGCTTGCCATGGTCGGCTTGGTGTGGCTGGTGTCGGATTTGATGGTGCGCTTTGCCCATCTGCCTGTTTCTTCGGGCGTATTGGGGCTGTTTTTGATGCTTGCGCTGTTGGGTTTGGGCGTGATTAAAACCGGCATGGTCGAGCGCGGCGCGAAATGGGTTTTGGGCGAGTTGGTGTTTTTCTTTATTCCGATTATGGTTTCCGTATTGCAATACCGCGATTTGCTTCTTTCCGAAGGTTGGCGGCTGGTGCTGACGATTGCGGTCGGCACTGCGTTGGTGATGATCAGCACGGCGTTGACGCTGAATTTCTGCTACCGCTGGAAACGCCGCCTGTATAAAAAACTGCACGCCTGATAGGGAACAAAAATGGATTACGCCGCGCTTGCCTGCTTCGCTTGGACCTGCTTCGCCTATTTTATGGCGAAAAAAATCTACCGCAAAAAACCGCTGATGATTTTCTCGCCCGTCGTGACCGTCTCGGTCAGCACCATCGTCCTGATGCTGCTTTTGGGCATTTCCTACGACACTTACCACAAATACACGCAAGGCATCGTTTTCCTGCTCACGCCGGTAACGGTCGCCTTCGCCATTCCGATTTATGAAAACCGCGAGGTCATCCGCCGCCAGCTTCCCATCCTGTCGATAGCGATTTTGGTCGGCATGTTCGTCGGCGTGGCCAGCGCGTTTTTGATGGGCAATATGTTCCACTTCGACAGCGAAGTCACCAACAGCCTGATGGCGCGCTCGATTTCCACGCCGTTTGCCGTCGTATTGGCAAGTGAAATCCACGGCTCGGCGTCGCTGGTATCGCTATTCACCATCATCACCGGCTTCGTCGGCATGATATTCGGCGATTTGTTTTTGGCGTTCACCCGCATCCGCTTCCACACCGCCAACGGTGTCGCACTGGGCAACGCCGCCCACGGCTTCGGCACTTCCCGCGCCGGACAACGCCACGAAACCGAAGGCGTGATGGCGAGCCTGACCATGATTTTGGCGGGGCTGTTTATGGTCATCATCGGGCCGAGCATGGTGCATTTGGTGGTTTGGCTGATGGGCTGAACGGCAGTTTTATAGTGGATTAACTTTAAACCAGTACGGCGTTGCCTCGCCTTGCCGTACTATCTGTACTGTCTGCGGCTTCGTCGCCTTGTCCTGATTTAGTTAAGCCACTATACAAAGATATTGGCAACGTCGTCTGAAAAGCCGTTTACAGGTTTTCAGACGACCTTTTTTTGAGTTTGCCGCGGATATAAACGTTGACAATGACAAAATATTAATACTATGCTGAAGTATTACTCACTAGCGGATATATTATGCAAACGACTCATCCGAACCCATCCCTCCGTCTCAACATCATCGGTACAGGCAAAGGACTGCCTTCGCGGCTGGTCCCTTCCACCGAAATCGACGCCCTGCTCGGCATCAAAGAAGGCCGCACCGAAAAACTCAGCGGCTTGGCGCAACGCTACTTTCTGGCGGATGACGAATCTGCCGATGCGATGCAGCTTCAAGCCGCAAAAAATGCGCTGGCGGCGGCAGGCATCACGATTGACGATGTGGACTGCGTCATCAACGCTTCGGGCATCGACCGTCAATGCATTCCCTTCAACGCCGCGCATACATTACGGCTGCTGAAGCCCGCTCGCCCGATTGCCGCATTCGACGTCAACATGACCTGTTTGTCGTTCTTACGCAGCTTGGATTTGGCGGATTCGCTGTTACACAAATATCCCACCATTTTATTGCTCAGCTGCGATGTCGCCTCTGTCGGCTTGGACTGGAACGATTTTCACAGTTCGACCATTTTCGGCGACGGTGCGGCGGCGGCAGTCATCAGGTCGTCTGAACGCGGCGGCGTGCTGACGAGCAAATTCGAGGTACATCCCGAAGGCTACGAATTTTGCACCATTCCTGCGGGCGGCTATGAAAACCATCCGTCCAAACATCCTGAAAGCTATGTCTCCCAAGCCTATTTCCACATGAACGGCAAAAAGCTCTACAAGCTTGCCGCCGAAGCCATACCCGGCTTTTTGGATGAAACTTTGGCGCAGGCAGATTTGACGTTGGCAGACATAGACTGGATCGTTCCGCATCAGGCAAGCCGCGGCGCTTTGCAACACATCATCAGTCGTCTGAAACTCGATCCGGCTAAAATCGTCGATATTTTCAACACCCACGGCAACCAAATCTCCGCCTCCATCCCCTCCGCGCTGCACCACCTGCTGACCGACTTCCCCGTCCGCTCGGGCGATAAAGTTTTGCTGTTCGGCACATCCGCAGGCGTGGGCTTGGGCGCACTGGTTTGGGAAAAACCATGAAAAAGGCCATCGTCACCGGCGCGACCGGCGGACTGGGGCGCAACCTTGTGCAGACGCTGCTTGCCCAAGGCTGGCAGGTAGCCGCCTGCGGGCGCAATGCCGAAATCGGCAAAATGCTGGATACGGAATTTCACGCCTTCGATTTGTCCGACCGCAATCAGACCCTGAAGGCATTTTCCGATGCCGATATCGTGTTCCATTGCGCCGCACTGTCCTCGCCATGGGGGCGTTACGAAGATTTCTACCGCGCCAATGTGACCGCCACGCAAAATGTCTTAGCGGCGATGCGGCACCACCATATCGGCAAGCTGGTACACGTTTCCACGCCCAGCATCTATTTCGACTACCTCGACCAGCATAAAGTCCCCGAAACCTTTATCAGCCGCCACTTCGTCAACGACTACGCTTACACCAAATTCCTTGCCGAACAAGAAGTTGCCGCCGCCACCGACCTCTCCAGTGTCATCATCCGTCCGCGCGGCATTTTCGGCGAATACGATACCGCCGTCCTGCCGCGCCTGCTCAAAATCTCCGAAAAAGGCTTTCTGCCGCTGATTCGGCGCAGCGGCCGCGAAGCAGGCGGCGCATTAGTGGACGTTACCTACGTCGGCAACGTCGTCCATGCCCTTCTGTTGGCAGCTGAAGCCGATGTCCCCCGCGCCATGCCGTTCAACATCACCAACGGCGAACCGCAAACCATCACCGCACTCTACCGGCAAATCATCGATACCCTGCATCTCGGATGTCGTCTGAAACCCGTCTCCTACCGCCTGATTGACAGCGTTGCCCGCCTACTGGAAACGCAGGCACGGCTGACCCGTTCCTTTCGCGAACCCCTCGTCACCCGTTATAGCATAGGCACGATTTCTTTCGACCAAACCCTAGACATCAGCCGCGCCCGTTCGCTGCTCGGCTACGAACCCCAAATCAGCGTTGCCGACGGACTGCGGCAATACGCCCGCTCCTTGAAAGGCTGAAGCTATGGACATCCGTTTCTACCACACCGGCTACTGCACCCATCCCGAATGTATGGTCGAACGGGGCGGCAGCCTGCGTAAAGCCGCCTTTCCCGCCATGACCGCCCACATCACCCACCAAGGCGGCAACCTGCTGTTCGATACCGGCTACGCGCCCCGCTTTTTCCAAGCCTGCCGCCGATTTCCCGAGAAATTTTACGCGCTGACCACGCCCGTCACCCTCAGCCAACCGACCATACGCGAGCGTTTGGGCGATGCCGCGCACGACATCAACCAAATCTTCCTGTCCCACCTGCACGCCGACCATATTGCCGGCCTCAAAGACTTCCCCGACGCGGAAATCATCCTTTCCCGCGCCGCCTACGATTTTGTTTACCGTACCGACAAACCCGAAAGCCTGACCAACCGCATCATCGAAGTCAAACAAGGCTTCCTGCGCGAGCTGTTGCCCCAAGACCTGCCGCAGCGCGCCCGCTTTATCGAAGATATGCCCGAAGTCCGCCTTGACGAAGCGTTTTACCCGTTTGAACAAGGCTACCGCATCAGTGCCGATTTGATTGCCGTCGCCCTGCCCGGCCATGCCGCCGGACAATACGGGCTGATAGCCGGAGAATTTTTCCTGATTGCCGACGCCGTTTGGCGGTTTGCGACCATCAGCCACAACCGCCGCCCCAACCCCCTTACCGGCCTTATCGCCCAAAACCGCACCGCCGTCCAAGCCACCATAGACCGCCTGCAAGACCTCCACCGCCGCAACCACGAAATCATCCTCGTTCCCAGCCATTGCGAACCCACCTTGCGGCGCTTGGGCATGGAAGGTTTGGATTAAAGCAGGTCGTCTGAAAACCCGACGAGCAAAGCCCCTCAACCGCCCCAAAGAACACACCATGAAACCTTCAAAATGGCAAATCCTCAAATCCTTTTTCCACACACGAAACTACACGGAACGCGCCGCCCTTGAAGCACACCAGCAAAAACAGCTCGACCGCCTTTTAACGAACCACAACAGCCGCTTCTACCCCCACAGCGCCAAGCTGCAAGACTACCCCGTTATCAACAAACGCATCTTCATGCAGCATTTTGCCGACATCAACGCCTACGACATCAGCGAAAAAGACGCCCTCTCCGTCGCGCTCAAAGCCGAAGAAAGCCGCGACTTCAGCCCCGTTTTTCAGACGACCTCGGGCAAAGAAATCACCGTCGGGCTTTCCTCCGGCACCAGCGGCAACAGGGGCATATTCCTCGTTTCCCCCGAAGAGTCCGCCCTGTGGGCAGGCTATATGCTCAAACGCATGCTGCCCCGCCCCTACCTTGCCCGCCACAGCATCGCCTTCTTCCTGCGCGCCAACAGCAACCTCTACACCGCCGTCAAAAGCCCGCTGATACGCTTTGATTTTTACGACCTGCTCGAAGCCTTGGACGCGCACATCCCAAGACTCAACGCGCAAAAGCCCACCATCCTCATCGCCCCCGCCCAAGTATTGCAGCAGCTTGCCCAGCATCCCGACCTCGCCATACACCCCAAAAAAATCATCTCCGTTGCCGAAGTTTTAGAACCGCAAGTCAAAACCCGCATCGAACAACGCTTCGGCACGCCGGTTCATCAAATCTACCAATGCACCGAAGGCTTCCTCGCCCACACCTGCGCCCACGGCAACCTGCATCTGAACGAAGACATGGTCTATATCGAAAAAGACTGGATAGACCGCGAAAGCGGCCGCTTCGCCCCCATCATCACCGACTTCAACCGCAAAAGCCAACCCGTCATCCGCTACCGCCTCGACGACGTTTTGATTGCCAACGACGCCCCCTGCCCCTGCGGCAGCGCATTCGCCCGCATCAGCACCATCGAAGGACGCTGCGACGACATCCTCGACGCACGCACGGCAAACGGCGAACCTTACTCCCTCTACGCCGACTTCATCCGCCGCGCCATGATTTCAGACGACCTCATCCAAGAATACCGCGTCGAGCAACACGGCAAAGCCCTGCATATTTTCCTCACGCCCGACACAGAACAAACCCGCGCCGCCGCCACCCGCAACCTGGACCGCCTGTGGCAGACGCTGCAACTTCGCCCTTTCGATTACGTTTTCCAGCCGGAACAAACCCGCCCCCTGCACCAAAAACGCCGACGCGTGACGAAAATTTCCCCGCATAGCGAAAATCCGTAATTGTTTTAATGCGTTATCTTTCCAAGCAAAGACAAAAAGGTCGTCTGAAAAATTTCAGACGACCCTTCCAGTAAAAAGAAAACGCCATACCTGACCTTCCTACTTTCCGTAATATAGTGGATTAACAAAAATCAGGACAAGGCGACGAAGCCGCAGACAGTACAAATAGTACAGCAAGGCGAGGCAACGCCGTACTGGTTTAAATTTAATCCACTATACTTTCCGTAATACCTGTCATGTTAAACTTGCAGTAACGCCCAACACTCTTTCAGACGACCTAAACCTTATGCGCCACCTTATCCCCCTCTTCTTCCTATCGTTTCCGTTAGCAGCCTATGCAGGCGGTGATTCTTCAAAAGCCCAAGTCCTCAGTATTGTAGGCAGCCACGGTTACTATCAAATTTCCGTCCGCCAAATAGAACACCTAATTTATGACGATGGATGTACGACATACAATATCCGTATTACTCCTCCTAGAAAAACCTTTTGGGATCTGCTTGGTCTGAGACAAGCTGGCGACCATCCCACCGCCGAACAAACACAAGCTGCTGCCGCAGTGTTGAAACAGTATGCTGCCAATCAGCACCCGCTAGAAATCGGCTATTTAGGTGGCGGACTGTATCCTGATCCTCAGCAAAAATGCCTTTATCACGGCACTGGGATGAGGTTTTATGCACCGGACTATTTAGCCGTACGCCAAGACGCACGTATGGATCTATATCCTTATCTGACCAAACCATAAATACATCCCCGCCACAAAGTAAAAGGTCGTCTGAAAACGGACGCAGTCAGTTTATGCGGAGCTAAAACGAACTCAGTGAATCTTGAGAACAGTTTTTCAGACGACCCTTCCTAATACCAGCCAATCGAAATAAAAACCTCTCCAGCCCCAACCCGCTCGGTTCAAGCCTCATCTACTACCCGATATCGCCCCACTCCAAACCGAATTTCTGCAAATATTTGCGCAGCCTGTCGCTGTCATTGGTTTTGGCACGGCTGTTTCGGGAAACATGAAACAATGCCCTTCCCGCCTGCGCCATGTTTTGGTGTTTGCGGCATTCGTCAATCACGTTCTGCAATTGCAACTGGTCAAACAAATCCAAATTTTCCCAATCGATTTTGTCGGGGTAGTTATCCGCCTTTTCAGACGACCCCTTGTGTAAAAGGTCGTCTGAATCCGCCTCTTCAGCCCATAACCATTTGAGCCGCTCAATTTCCGCCGCTACTTGCTCCGCCTGTATCCTGCCCTGCGGGGCAAGCGTGGCCAGGCGCATGATGCTGGCGGCAAGGTCGCGGAAATTGCCGCGCCATCGGGCTTCGTTTGAATGGGCAAAGGCAAGGTAGGCGGACAGGGCTTCTTTATTGAAACGGGTGGCGCGACCGAGTTCCTGCGAAGCGAGCGCGAGCTGGTGTTCGATGTTCGGCTCGATGTCTTCGCGGCGGTCGGCAAGTGCGGGCAGCGGGTAGTTCCAGATATTGATGCGGGCAAACAGGTCTTCGCGGAAGCGTCTGGCGCGGATTTCCCGCCGCAGGTCGCGGTTGGTACCGGCAATAAGCTGGAAACTGCTTTGCACTTCCTTGTCGCTGCCGACGGGATAAAAATGTTTTTCTTCAATGGCTTTGAGCAACATGGCCTGCTCATCCAAGCCCAATTCGCCGATTTCGTCCAAAAACAGCACGCCGCCATCGGCGGTTTTCAGGTAGCCTTCACGCTTTTCCGCCGCACCGGTAAACGCGCCTTTTTTGTGTCCGAACAGGGCGGAAGCCGCGCCGTCGCCGCGCAAGGTGGCGCAGTTCACATCGACAAACTCACCTTTAATCAAGTGGCGCACCTTTTTCAACTCGAAAATCCTGCGCGCCAGCATCGATTTGCCCGCGCCGGTAGGGCCGGAGAGCAGAATCGGCGACGGGGAATGCAGCGCGACTTGTTCGATTTCGGCAATCATGCGGTTGAAGGCGGCGTTTTGGGTGGAGATACCGCTTTTCAGGTAGCGCACCGCGTCATCGCGCACGGCGGCAAGGCGTTCGGCAAGCACATCGTAACGCGCCAAATCCAAATCGATGATTTCATAACCGCCGATATCGCCTTTCCCCATGCTGCGCCTTTGGTTTTTCGGCGGAGCAGTCTGCAACAGCACACCGGGGATTTGGCGCGATTCCACCAATAAAAACAGGCAGATTTGCGCAACGTGCGTACCCGTGGTGATGTGGGTGAGATAAGTTTCTTCTTCAGTATCAAACGTATAGCCCGCCGCCCAATCGTGCAGCTTGGTATAAACCTCGGAAAAATCCCACGGGTTTTCCAACTCCATAGGCACGAGATTGACAACGGTGTGCGGCGACACCTGCTGAATATCGGCTTTTACATGATCCGCCAGATCGCGGTATTTTTCCGCATAAAACAGCTCCATGCGGTCAAGATGGAAATCATGACGCTGATTCATGGCGACATTCGGCCGCCACTTCTGCCAACGCCCTTGACCGAAACCGCTGTCCAATACCGTACCGAGAAAGCTGACGGCGACTTGTTTTTTGGGTGCAGTATTCATTTTCAGACGACCTCTAAACGATTCTTTCCAAGACAAATGCGCCGTAACCGTCGCCCAAAGGCAGCTCGAAATCCGTATGTAAAATTTGGCGTTCCGCCTGCACGTTCTCTTTGGTTTGCGGGTTGAAGCCCTCTTTCAAGGTCGTCTGAAAATACACGCCGAAGCCGCGTTTCTGCCACGCGGGCAGTTCGTTGAAATTAATGTTATTTTCAAACAGCAAATCGTGTTTTTGAGCGCGTGTCAGCCCGCTGACGGCATCCGTGGCGCGGGACACGCTTTCGCCTTTTCTGCGCAGCATCCAATAGCAGTGGGCGTTGAGCGCGTTGCGGTGCGCGTCTTCATGCCGCCAACGGAAATAATCGACCACCAGTTTTTCGTTCGGTAAAACGCAAACCCGTGCATCAAAAGCGGCAGGTTGCCCGTGCGCTACCGAAAAGGCAGCGCTGGCTTCGCCCGCCAATACCGAAATGATTTTGCGCGTTTTGCGTTTGAACGTATCGTCGTCGCGGCGCAACAGCAGCGAAATTTCATCGCTTTCGGAATAGCCATACGCCACATTGAAACCGCACTGCATCAAATGCTGGACGGTGTGTGCCATCAGGTCGCGGAAGCGGATATCGAACGGGGCTTCAAACTGCCAAACCTCCTTAGTCAACCGCGTAAAGCCGCGCCCGTCCAAGCGCACTACGATGAAATTTTCCTGCGGCACGCAGAAATCGTAAGCGGTTTCGTATTGCCGCAGGCGTTTGTCCAAATCATCGAATCGCATCACATCTCCTTAAATATCTTATTTTCTATAAATCTATCTAAAAATATATTTTTCAGCATTCTACGCTTTTTGCCGCAAAAGACCAAATTAAAATATATTTTCTTTATATTCAATAAATTAAAAATTAATTTTGAAATTTTTTTATCGTTGGCACGCTGTTGGCTATGTTGTAAATGTAACGATGCAGCAGATGCTGCGGGAAATACAGTTCTATAGGAAAGAATTTTCCGTAAATTTTTAGCTGCCGTGTCGTTACAGGGCGAATGCCGACAAGACTACAAGGTTTCTGCAGGTTCGACTCCTGCCTCGCCTAATAGGCGTTGACGTCTTGTTTTTCTAGTCGCCCACCTTTTCTGATTCAGCAGGCAAATGCCAGCCTTGTTTCCCTGAATGGCTGATGGCTTGCTGTATCGCTTGATCACTCAAGGTCGTCTGAAACTTTTCAGACGACCTACGATGAAAACCGTTTTAGGTACATTCGGCAAATGCAGGAGGAATTACAGCCTGCTAACGCTCGAGGTCGCGGGTTCGAATCCCGCCTCTGCCGCCAACTATGGCAGAGTAGCTCAGAGGATAGAGCGCGTAAAAATTTCTCTACTCCTTGTTGCCAGATGTACCACCCCTTACGGGCGGATGCCGGCAGGATTACATTAGATCGGTTATTGCGGGTTCGATTCCCGCCGCCGGAAACGGCGTAAATCCTGCCAATCTAGCCGCCCACCTTTTTTTACGGCAGCAGGCGGATGCCTGAAGGGATTACATTAACCTTCCACGTTAAAAAAACGTATCCCTTCAAATATTAGCCGCTGCGCTGCCACCCATTCGAGGTCGTCTGAACAGTTCAGACCACCCAAAACCAACAACACGAAAGGAAATGAAAATGGCTAACACCACCTTGTTCCAATCCGTTAAAACCCGTTTGACCGCTGCCGACACCCGCAACGAAGCAGGCGGCATCGCCTATACGCTGACACCCAAGCAACAGCTCGCCCAACTTGCCGCCACCGGCTGCCTGAACAGCACCTACTACACCGATGCGCAAGACCAGCTTGAGCAAGTATTGGAATTGGCAGAAAACCTGAATGCCGAGTTTATCGCCAAAACCGCCGTGTACGCCCGTCAAAAAGGCTTCATGAAAGACATGCCCGCGCTGTTGCTTGCCGTATTGGCGCAAAAAGACGTGAACATGCTTGCCCGCGTGTTCGACCAAGTGGCGGACAACGGTAAAATGTTGCGCAACTTCGCGCAAATCATCCGCAGCGGCGCAGTCGGCAGAAAGTCCTTCGGCAACCGTCCGAAAAAACTGATGCAGACCTGGCTTTTGACCGCTACCGAAAAACAACTGTTGAACGCCGCTATCGGCAATGCTCCGTCGCTGGCGGATGTGGTCAAAATGGTGCATCCCAAACCGCGTGAAGCATGGCGTGCCGCCTGGTTTGCGTGGCTTATCGGCAAACCGTACGACCGCGAAGCATTGCCGCCCATCACCCGCGCCTTTGAAGACTACAAACAAAGCCGCCAAGGCGCATTGCCCGACGTTCCCTTCCAAATGCTCACTGCCTTGGAATTGAACAGCGGCAACTGGGCGCAAATCGCCCGCAACGGCTCATGGCAGCAGGTTCGCCAAAACCTGAACACTTTCCTACGCCATGATGTGTTTGCGAAAAGCAAAAACATCAAAATGGTGGCAGAAAAACTGCGCGACCAAACCGCCATCCGCCGCGCCCGCGTCCTGCCTTACCAATTGCTGACCGCGTATCAGGCAACATCCGAACAGATGCCGTTTGAAATCCGCGAAGCCCTGCAAGATGCGATGGAAACCGCCGTACAAAACGTACCGGCCATCCGAGGCAAAGTCGTGGTTTGCCCGGACGTCTCCGGCTCCATGCACAGCCCGTCCACCGGCTATCGCGGCAGCGCGACCAGCAGAACCCGCTGTATCGACATCGCCGCGCTCGTGTCCGCCGCCATGTTGCGCACCAATCCGAAAGCCCGCGTGATACCGTTTGAACAAATCACGGTAAACGTACAGCTCAACCCGCGCGACAGCATCATGACCAACGCCCAAAAACTCGCCAATATCGGCGGCGGCGGAACGGCATGCAGCGCACCGCTCGCCATGCTGAACCGCGAAAAAGCCGATGTGGATTTGGTCGTCATCGTGTCTGATAACGAAAGCTGGGCAGACCTCGGACAATGGGGCGGCAAAACCGGCCTGATGAAAGAATGGGACATCCTGAAACAACGCTGCCCCGAAGCCAAACTCGTCTGCTTGGACATCCAACCCTACACCACCGCACAGGCGCAAAACCGCCATGACATCTTGAACATCGGGGGCTTCTCCGACCAAGTGTTCACGCTCATCGGATCGTTCGCCGAGCAAGGTATGGGCGCGGATTTCTGGGTGGAAGAGATTGAGAAAACCGAGCTGGCGGCGGTAAATTAGCCAAGGGGTCGTCTGAAAATAAGGTGGACAACGTTTTCAGACGACCTTACCGGTAAAAGATTGAGTGGCAAACATGAATGCTGACAAACTAGCCCTGTGCGAAACCTTTCCCGCGACCTTGCGGCATGAGGCAGAAACGCTGATTTTGCGGCAGCCCTACCGCAGTCGCTTGTCCGTCCTCCAAGGGGAAACCGTTGTTTCAGACGGACAGACAATCCGCCTCATCAGACGCCAATATGCGGCTTTCCATGCGAAAGGAGATGAGGTTCGGCAACTGATGGCACACTGTCTGAATACTCGCCATCATGACGGTCATATTCGCGAACGGCATTTCAAACCGCTGCTCGCCGCCGGACAGCCTGCGTTCGTCCTGCCTTTTGCCGCACAGTTGCTCGGCGAATACGTTTTGCCGATACAATTTGACGTTGCCGTATTTTTCCAACACAACGCTGCGGCTTTGGCACGTTTTTTCGCTGACAACCCGCTTTATTGGCAAAAGCAGAAAAACCGCATCCGCAGCTATTGGCATTGTTATCACAGCAGCCGTTATCCCGATTGGCAAAGTTATCCCGTCCGTTTGCTGACGGAAGAAATCAATAAAGAAATCGCCCGTATTGTTTTCAGACGACCCCTCACACCAAACTTCGTCTGAAAACCCAAATAAGGAAACCAAACACCATGCAAAAATTCATCTTAATCCGTGGACACCAAGGTTCGGGAAAATCGACTTTCGCCGAACAAAAAGCCGCCGAATTTAAAGCGAAGTACCGTGATGCCGAAATCGTCCATATTGAAAACGACTTGTTCATGACCGATGAAAACGGCGTGTACCGCTGGTCGGGCGAGGCGGTGGATAAGGCGCAGAAGCGCGGTAATGCCTTGATGACCGAAACCTTAAAAATCGGACGCCAAAATCCGAACCGCAATATTCTAATCATCCATTCCAACACCAACCAAAAGGCTTCGCGTTGCCGCCATTTGTTGGATCTGGCGAAAAAAAGCGGTTTTGAAACAGAAATCTACCGTATGCACAATTTCTATCCCAACCTGCACGGCGTGAAAGAGCATGATGTGTTGGCGGCGTATATCAAGCTGAACCAAAACCGTGTGGCAAACGAAATCCACGTTGAAGCCGTACAACCCGCCAGCGCGGAACAACTGGAAAAAATCAAGCAAATGCAGGCTTTCCAGCAGCAACCCTTGTCGTTTGACGAAGCGCAGCAAACCTTCGTCACCGAAAATTATCTGCAACACGGCAGCCGCAACTTTACCGCCAAAGCGTCCAAACGTTACCCCGAATTGCGCGTGTTGAAATACGCCCGCAGCGTGTTCTACGACAACCGCTTCGACGATGCGCTGCTGGAAATGCGCGGTTTGATTATCGAAGCGCACAACCGCATCATCGTGCGTCCGTTTAAAAAAGTGTTCAATTATTCGGAACGTATTGCCAAAGGCAGCCGTTATCCGATCCGCATTAGCGACGAGCGATTGGTGGATGCGGTGGTAAAAGTAAACGGTTTCCTCGGCTGCTGCACTTTCGTCTCGCTTTCAGACGACCACCCGTCCCACGGCGCGGCGTTTGACGGCAAAGTGCTGTATTCGACCACCGGCTCGCTTGATAGCGCGTTTGCCGACATGACCGCCGCACACTGCGCGCAATACGAAACCCTGTTCCGCGCTTATCCGAATCACACTTTTTTGTTTGAAATCACAGACGCGAAAGATATCCACATCATCCGCGAAGAATTGGGTGAAACCCTAATCGGCTGCATCGACGTGGCGACAGGTCGTCAATTTTCTGAAGCGGAATTGGACGAAATCGGCAAACAATACGGCATCCGCCGCCCCGAAACGCTGAAAAACATTACGTTCGGCGAGCTGAAAGGTCGTCTGAAAAACGTGGAACACGAAGGCTTTATGGTATTTGATGCGCAAAACGGCGAAATGCTGTTCAAACTCAAATCGCCGTATTACTTGATTTCCAAGTTTCTGGGACGAAGCAACGAAGGCAACATCGGACGCAAGCTCGACAAACGCCACGTCGATGAAGAGTTTTACCCCTTAATCGACCACATCCACGAGCATCGCGAAACGTTCAACGCCATGCCTGAACTGGATAAGATTGCGTTTATTCAAGCATTTTTAAGACAACTGTAAGGTCGTCTGAAAACGCTAGACGCTTGTGATAATATGACGGCGGCGGATGCTTTGTTTCATCCGCCCCTCATTATTGCAAAAGGAAAAACGATGAAAAAAACCAATATTGTCAAAAAATTGATGCTTGCCGCCGTAATGCTCCCTCTGGCAGCACAGGCGGCGCAAGCTGCGGAGAAAGCGTCTTTCGGTGAACCGCCCAAAGACTTCAAAATCGGCTATCAAACCGAACAAAACGGCATGATCATGGTCGAGCTCGTACCGCAAAAACAGACTGTCGACAACTGGACAAAAATGATCACCCTGCAATCCATGGCAGGCGCGAAACCGGGCGTAGAAAGATTTCGGGCAGATATGGCTTCCTTATGGCAGAATGCCTGTCCGAAAGGCAACTTTGACACCGTACGGGAAGGGGAAGAAAACGGTTATCCCTTCGTATTATGGCTGATGGCTTGCGAAAACAACCCACAAACCAACAAATCCGAATTTACTTGGGTAAAAGCAATACAAGGCAACGACGGCCTGTATGTGAAACAATACGCCTTCCGCTATGCACCCAACAAAGCCGAAGTCTTCGAGGCTATCAACCAGTTGCGTAATTTTACCGTCTGCGACAACAGCGCGAAGCATCCTTGCAGCAAAAGCGGAAAATAAGCATTTAAACGTTTTCAGATGACCTTGATGGCAGGGTACGACAAGGTCGTCTGTTTATAGCGGATTAAAATTGCAATGATACAGCGTTGCCAACGCCCTTATGTACTATCCGTACACGGCACCCGTTGCCGCCTTGTCTCATTTTTATTTTAATCCGCTATAAAACCAAAACAATAATGCGCTTACGCCCCGCGTTCGAATGCCTCGATTTCGCCAACCTTAGGCGCATAACTGCTGCTTGTGTCGTGGCGCAAATCCAACCAAATATCCACCAGCGCCCAAGCGGCAGGCGCGGCAATCACATTCTGCCCCATGCACAACACCTGCGCGTCGTAGTTTTCCACCGAGCCGCGGACGGTAAGCAAATCGTGCGCCGTCGCCGCCCTTATGCCGCGTACCTTATTGGCGGCAATCGCCGTACCCACGCCTGTACCGCAAATCAACAGCGCGCGGTTGGCACGTCCCGCCGCCACTTCCTGCGCCGCCGCAAACGAAAGCTGCGGATACGTTCCGTCCAACGAGGATAAATCAACCAAACTACCGACACGCGGATCGTTTTGCAAATGCGCTTTAAGCGCGTCTTTTAATAGTGCGCCGTTGGCAGGCGCGGCAATAACCAAACGCATACATACTCCTTAACCACATAATAAACATAACCAGCATACGCCCGCTTGCAAGACGGTTCAAGCCGATAGCCGCACTACCGCACCATAAACCGCATCGAAAAATCACAGGAAACGCAACATGAGCAAAATCTTTTTCACATCCGACCTACATTTTTCGCACAAAAACATCGCCAAATTCTGCCCGCAGTTCCGCCCGTTCGACAACATCGCCGACATGGACGAATACCTGATCAGAACATGGAACGAAACCGTTTCCCCTGACGACGACGTATACAACTTGGGCGATTTGTCTTTCGCCCACGACATCAAAAAAATCGCAGCCGTCCTATCGCGCCTCAACGGCAAACACCACCTGATTTACGGCAACCACGACGACATCGTCCGCCGTCACAACAAATACCTGTTTGAAACCGTCAAACACGACGGCCACCCGTTACTGTCATCCGCCCGAACCTACCGAAAACTGCAATTGGACGAAATAGACAACACGCTGATTTTGTTCCACTACCCGATTAACGAATGGGACGGCTGCCACAAAGGCTGGTATCACTTATACGGCCATTTGCACGACCGTCTGGCAGAAATCCCCGGCCGCGCCTTAAACGTCGGCTTCGACCTGCACGGCCGTTTCCTCACCCCGCAAGACATCGACAGTTTCCTCAGCCCACTGCCGAAAATCTCATATTTTGGGGAAAACCCGACCGTTCCGTCCCAAGTGGAAGCTGCCAGGGATTTCGTAGCACACCAGTTACGTTCACTCAACAATAAAGCCAATCAGAAGGCGCAAAAATAAAAATCAAACTGATACGGGTGGCTATGTTCAAATACAGATAGCGTGACTCCATCCAATAACGAAAAGGTCGTCTGAAAAACATTTTCAGACGACCCCAAGCATCAAACAAACTATGCCGCCTTCTTTTCAATCTTGTATTGTCAAAAACAAATTTACAGTCAGAATGTTATACAGTATCATCTCAAAACTCATTTACTTTCTTTCAGACGACCTATCCCCCTCTTAGAGCAAACCAATAATTCGGTAGCGCCTTACTTCGGTTCATAGCAAAATCAAAATTTGTTATATGCCGCCGATGTTCTTATCTGCTTGCGCCAACTCATCACCTTAGGGTCGTCTGAATACTTTACGACTTATGAATTCCATTCTCTTAACCGGCCTAATCCAACGGCTGCTGATTGCCCTTCTCGCAATTGCAGCATTATGGGCAATATATTTTTGGGCAGTCGCATCATGAGCATCAAGGTAGAAAATCTGACAGTCAGCTACCAACGCCGCCCTGCCATCCACCATATCGATATTACTTTTGAAGACCACAGCATGTGGGCAATTTTCGGTCCCAACGGTGCGGGAAAATCCACGCTGCTCAAAGCCATTATGGGACTTCAAAACATCGATACGGGCAAAGTGTCCCTTGAAGGATTGCAACGTAAAGATATCGCCTATCTGCCCCAGCAGTCGGACATTGACCGCAGCCAGCCCATGACTGTCTTTGAGCTTGCCGCGATGGGTTTATGGTACGAAATAGGCTTTTTTGGCCGCGTAAACGCCCAACAACACCAACGGGTGATGGCTGCATTGGAGCGCGTCGGCGTTCAGGATCTTGCCGACCGTCAAATCGCCCACCTTTCCAACGGGCAATTCCAACGTGTTCTATTTGCGCGGATGCTGGCTCAAAACGCCAACTTCTTGCTTTTGGACGAACCTTTTAACGCGGTAGATGCTCGGACAACTTACGCATTGCTAGACGTATTGAAACAATGTTATGAAGAAGGCCAAGCCATCATTGCCGTTTTGCATGATTACGAACAAGTCCGAACCTATTTCCCCCATACTGTATTGATTGCACGGGAAAAAGTTGCGGCAGGCGCAACCCATACCGTACTGACCGACGCCAATTTAAGCCAAGCCAATGCACTGATGCAAAGGCAAGAATCGGCAGATTGGTGCGAGGTATAACAAAAAAGCATTGCAAATTTCCATTGCAATGCTTTTTTATTGAAGTCCTATCAAGCAATTAACTTACGGCTGCAAAATAAAAACTGCACTATTACTAGTGCAGTTTTTTCAAATCATCCTTGAAACGATGATTAGCGTTTTTTACCGGTAACGGTAGCAACCGCCAGATTTTCGTTACGTTTCAGAGAAACGCTTTCTACACCTTCAGGCAGTTGGATGTCAGACAGGTGAAGGATGTCGCCGGCAACGACTTTAGTGCAGTCCAAATCCAAGTATGCAGGGATGTTGGCAGGCAAAGCGACCACTTCAACAGTAGTGTTCAACAGGGATACGCGACCGCCTTGCAGTTTAACGGCTTGAGAGTTTTCAGCGTTAACAATGTGCAGGGGAACGCGGATGCGTACAGGTTGGTCGGCTTTAACGGCTTGGAAGTCGATATGTTGAACTTCGCGACGGAACGGGTGCATTTGGAAATCACGGACGATAACGTCTTTGGTTTCACCGTTCAGGGACAGTTTGATCAGTGCAGTGTGGAAAGATTCTTTTTCCAATGCGTAGAATACAGTTTTGTGATCCACAGCAATTGCAACGGGCTCTTGACCTTCACCGTACAAAATGCCGGGGATTTGGCCTTCGCGACGCAGGCGGCGGCTCGCACCAGTGCCTTGTGCTTCACGAACAGAGGCTTGAATTTCATAAGTCATGTTAAATACTCCAAATTAAATAAAACTACCGTCATCGGCCGCGACCAGCTTAAGACGGCTTCGGGGTTATGGCAGCAACATGCTGCCTGTCATCACTTCTTCATTGAAAAGATATGAGACGGATTCTTCATTGCTGATGCGGCGGACCGTTTCAGCCAAAAGGCCGGCAATCGTCACTTGACGGATACGGTCGCATTGTTTGGCCGCTTCAGACAAAGGGATGGTGTCGGTAACGACAACTTGGTCGATTTCAGACGAGGCAATACGGCTGACTGCCTCTCCCGAGAATACGGCATGGCTGGCATATGCCAAGACACGTTCTGCTCCGCGCTCTTTCAAAGCGACGGCAGCTTTACACAGCGTATTCGCGGTATCAATCATGTCGTCCACAATCAAACAGGTACGACCTTGGATGTCGCCGATGATGTTCATAACTTCCGCCACATTGGCTTTCGGACGGCGTTTGTCAATAATTGCCAAATCGGCATTTAATGATTTTGCCACAGCGCGGGCGCGGACCACACCGCCAATATCAGGGCTGACTACAGTCAGGTTTTCAATCCGCTGCTGTTTGATGTCATTCAACAGAATAGGAGTGGCATAGATGTTGTCGACAGGGATGTCAAAGAACCCCTGAATCTGGTCGGCATGCAAATCGACAGTCAAAACACGGTCGATACCTGCGGAATACAACATATTGGCCACCAGTTTGGCGGAAATCGGAACGCGTACAGAACGCGGACGGCGATCTTGGCGGGCATAGCCGAAATAGGGAATTGCTGCGGTAATACGACCGGCAGAAGCGCGTTTCAGCGCATCGGCCATCGTCAGGATTTCCATCAGGTTGTCATTGGTTGGGGCGCAGGTGGGCTGCAGGATAAATACATCACGACCACGGACGTTTTCCATCAATTCGATGGCAATTTCGCCGTCTGAGAATTTGGATACGGAGGCTTCGCCTAACGAAATATCCAAGTGTTTGACAACGCGTTGAGCCAACTCCGGATTTGCGTTGCCGGTAAATACCATCAAACTGTCGTATGCAGCCATATTTTCACCTGATTTTATGTTTAACTTCCGCTCAGAAAACGTCATGCTTCCCTCTGCCTATGTCCAAGACATTACGAGCGGTATTATACGCACAATGAACGGCATAGTGAATTAAATTTGCAGCGTTATATCGCGGGTACGCCTCATCACAATCCAAATTTATCACTATAAAACAAAGTTTTTCTGCGTTGTCATTGATTTTCAACATAAAAGAGCGTGTAAGGGAACTTACACGCTCTTATTTGGCTGGGGAGGAAGGATTCGAACCTTCGCA
>NZ_KV800928.1:74918-78601 GCF_001810355.1 Neisseria sp. HMSC074B07
ATCCAGTGTCTTAACCGCTTGACGACTCCCCAACTTTATCAAATCATTTGAAACAATGGATGAACGTCTAAACCTTCAACACAATATGCTTCATATGATTGTGAAACTTGTTGGTATATATTGTTTGCTTCTTGCCGACTATCCGTAAAGAGAAATATACACGCTCCAGACCCTGTCATTAGCGCAGAACCATATTCGGATAATTCACAATAAGCTTTCCAAACCTCAGGATATTCCTGAAAAACAACAGCCTGCATATCATTTCTAAACGGCTGCAAAGATTGGAAAGTCGGCATTATGCTTGGTTTGGAATTTCGTGTCAAGTTCTCATGCGAGAAAATTTTAGCAGTAGAAACATGTACCGACGGTTTGACTATCACATACCATTGTTTAGGAATTTCTATTTTGACTAATTGCTCACCGATTCCTCGTGCAAAAGCACTTTGCCCAAAAAGGAAAAACGGCACATCCGCACCCAAACCAACCGCCAAATCAATAAGCTGTTGCCTTGTCAGCCGACATTGCCACCATTGATTCAACACGGTTAACACAGTTGCCGCATCGGAGCTGCCTCCGCCCAATCCTCCCCCTGTCGGAATCTTTTTCTCCAACCAGATTTCCACACCACGACAGGAACCGGTATGTTGCTGCAAAGAAAGTGCGGCACGATAAGCCAAATCTTGTTCGCAGGGAATACCTTCAGTGGGATTATGCAGAATAATCTTTTTATCGTCTCGTGGCTTCAGGTGGACGGTATCATACAGCCCGATAAGGCAGAAAATACTTTCTAAATTATGGTATCCGTCATCCCTTCTGCCCGTAATACGCAAATCGAGATTCAACTTAGCAGGCGCGGGAAAGGCTTGAGCGTCGGAAGAAATGTCCATATCAAGCTCTTTTTTTATTTTTTAAGGCGGGCTGCACATTGCGTCTGATCGCTGGCAGCAGGTTCGTGGTTGACTTCGTCAAATACCAGACGGACATTTAATTTGGCATTTTCCAATTGAAGGATTTTCGGCTTGCCTTCGCTATTGGTGCTGCGTGTAATAGTCCAATTGAATTGTTCCAAACGGCCATCGGGCAACAATCGATATGGCGCATTGGCAACGCGTTTGCCATCCGCCCAAATATGCAGATATTGAACAGGCAATTCATAGCCCAAAAGTTTGTTGCTGAGCTCTTCTGCTGTTTCTGCCTGATAGACTCGACCTTTACTGTCTACTGCCAATACACCTTGATTGTCTTTACATAACTGTCCGACCGTACTGCCCAAAGGCGTATTGACGCTAATCGTTTGGACTTGATTTTGATAGGACCAGTCAAAATTGGCGTAAGAGCCTTTTTCTTCGACTTTTACTGCCAATCTTCCGTCCGCAGTGAAATCATTGACATTCTCCGCCGGCTTCCAATCATTTTGCTGAGACAAATTAGGATGCACACAAGCGGCAAGCAATATCAGTGTTGCAATAGATACTAAGGTTTGTAATTTCATAAATACTCCCAAAAGGTCGTCTGAAAACGATCTATCATCCCGGCTTCTTCCAAGGCCTTGCTTTCAGACGACCTCTTTCATTATTTCGATTTTACGGAACGCCCCGATTGGGCTTTTTTCGTTGGTTTAGGAGCAGCCTCCACGCCGAAACGCTTCATGGTTTCCCGCAATATTTTCATATCGCCTTCACCCTTCAGGCTGTCCGTCCATATTTTTTTGGCTTTTTCCTGCTCTCCGGATGCCCACAATGCTTCGCCCAAGTGTGCGGCAACTTCTGCATCGGGATATTTTTCAAACGCATATTGCAAATAAGGCAATGCGGTTTGCACATCGTCTTTCAGGAAATAAGCCCAACCCAAACTGTCATTGATGGCGGGGTTTTCCGGCTCGATTTGATAAGCAGCCTGAATCAGTTTAAAGGCTTCGTCTAAATTTTTCTTGGTCGGGGACAGCAAAATATAGCCCAACGCATTCAAACCATTGGCGTTATCCGGTGCCAATTCGACTACGCGGCGCAAATCGGCAATTGCCTTGCCCTGATCGCCCATACGGTCATAAATCATGGCTCGTTGGTACAAAACATCAGGCAACTGCTCCATGGCATCCGGCTGCCGGCTTATCTTGGGCAACATTTTATTCAGCTCGGACAATGCTTCTTGCAAATTATCGTGTTTGGACAAAGCAAACAGGGTAACCCGTTGCAATTCCTTACTGCCGAAATAACGCCCTTCCTGTTCCGGCAGGCTTTGCGCCCGACGTGCTTCTGCCAAAGCTGCCTTACCGTTTCCTTGCTCGGCCTCTAATGAAGCACCGAAAACTGCTTTATCAAAAACATAACTGGGGGAAACAACTTTGGCAAGCCATTGTTTGGCTTTGGGATAATCTTTAACATCGGCATAAGCCATCGCACCAATCAGGGCGGCACGGCTTTGCTGTTCGCTTGTTCCGATGTTATACGCCTTATCCAAATAATTGATAATCGTCGAAATATCGTCTTTACGATTGCTTGCCAACAACGCTGCCTGAATATACAGGTCTGGATTCGGGTTATTTTCCAACAGCGTACGCAGGCGCGCATAGGCTTTGTCGTTTTGTTTATTGGAAATCAGGTTGACGATTTCCAACTCCTGCCATACGGGCGAAAGATTGCGCGTATCGGTTTGCTCGAAGAAGCCGTTTAATATCTCGGGACTGCGTTGCGCCATCAGCCGTAAAGTCAGTAAAGTCGGCGGCAGCATCTCTGCATCCAGCCCTGCCAAACGTTGCAATGCCGCAATGGCATGTTTCTTTTTACCGCCTTGCGCACTGAAAATCACATCGGCAATCGCAGCTTCCGGCAAATCTTTATATTTCAAAGCTTCCTTATGGACTTGTGACGAAGCTTTCTCTGCCAACCCCGGTTGCTGAATCGCCGCCTGAGCCAACAGCAGGAAAATACGCTGATTCTGTTCTTCGCTGGCATTGGCCAAAATATCATCCAAACCATTCAAGGTCTTATCGCCCTGCCCCAGCAAGATATTGCGCAGCCAAGTCATACGTTTTTGCGCATTACCCGGAACAGGTTCGATTTCACGCCATTTTTGATAAATCATTTCCGCCTGTTGGAACGCATTGAGCGAAACCGCCATTTCTAAAGCGCGTTCCGCTACCTCCGGCGATTTGGTATTGTTCAACATCATCATGTATGTTGCCAACGCCGTACCGGCATCACCTTTCTGCAACAGTATTTCGCCGCTCAATAAGGTAAATATCTGATTTGCACGATTTTGTATATTCACACGGCGAGCCTGCTCGACCTTGAATTCATCAGGCGTAAAGCGGTTTCTCTTTTGAATAATCTGTTTCACGTCTTTCGGTGTTTTCACCTCGACGGCATTATCCTGTCTGGCGGCGGAAACTTGCACCGCAAACAACATCATGACCGCAGCGGCAATCGTGCGGGCGCGGGTTGGGGACAGCAACATAACAATCCTTTGTGTACAAAAAAGCCGCATCAGAATTCATACGGCCATAATCAAACGTAACTTTATCACAAGCGGCCAACTTTGTAGATTTAAGCAACCGTAAACCTATTGTAATATTCCTCCTTTTCAGACGACCCCTTGCCCTGAATTTGAACAGGTTCCCGGCTATCTCTTCGCGCTTAACCACCGTAATCAAATATAGTGGATTAACTTTAAACCAGTACGGC
>NZ_KV800928.1:78701-96239 GCF_001810355.1 Neisseria sp. HMSC074B07
CCTTGTCCTGATTTAAATTTAATCCACTATATAAGCAGACTACGGCCATCAACAATTCGACTCGAAATCAAAAAAGCTGAGTTCTGTCATTTACAGAACCCAGCTTACATCAACCGCCTGAACGAGCTTTATCAATACTGAATATAAGGCAGTTTAAAGTTTTCAGACGACCTTACGCACCATTACAACAAATTGCTGACGAAAATCAGCAAAATCACCAACGGCACGAGGTATTTCACATAGGCAAACCAAATATTGACCGTCGTATGGTTGCCTTTATAGAGCAATTCGTCTTTCGCTTCGTCCTTCATCACAAAACCGACAAACAGCGCGGAGCCGAGCGCGGTCAGCATAAACAAGATGTTGCCGCTGATGTAGTCAAAAGCATCGAAAATATTTTTGCCGAACACGGAAACGTCTTTCCACGGGCCATAGCTCAAAATGGACGGGATGTTGCCGAAGATGAAGATGGCAGCCAGTACAATCGTAATCGCTGCGGTACGGCGGATTTTGGTTTTCTCCTGAATTGTTGTAATCAACACTTCATAAATGGTCAGCGAAGTCGTCAGCGCGGCAATCAGGAGCAACGAGAAGAAAATCACGGCGAACACAGGCCCTGCCCACATATTCGAGAACACAATCGGCAAACTTTGGAATACCAAAGTCGGACCGGAATTAGGGGCGACGCCGAAGCTGAAGAGCGACGGGAAAATCATAAAGCCCGCCAGTACGGCGATAATGGTATTGGTAATTGCCGTAATGACTGCGGTTTGCACCAAATTTTCGTTTTTATCCAGATAGCTGGACAAGGTAATCATCACGCCGAAACCCAAGCTCAGTGCGAAAAATACTTGCCCCAAAACGAAGACGAACAGTTCGGCGGTAATCTTGCTGAAATCAGGCTTCAGATAGAAAGTAATCCCTTCCATCGCGCCCGACAGGGTAACGTTGCGCACGACCATGGCAATCAAGAACAAAAACAGCAGCGGCATCAGGTATTTCGCCGCTTTTTCAATGCCGCCGATGACACCTTTGACCAAAATCCATTGATTCACAACGACAAACAAGAAAGTGTAGAACGCAATTTCCCAAGGGCTGTTTTCGATGTGTTCGGTAAAGAAGCTTTTCGTTATTTCGCCGCTGACAGGGCTGGAAATATTCAGATTTCCGCTAATAATATTAACGATATAGCTGATCACCCAGCCGCCGAGCACCATGTAATACGCCATAATGCCGAACGATCCGAGCAAGCCCATCCAGCCGACCAGTTTCCAAATTTTGGCGACGGGTTTGCCGTTCAACGAGCCACCGAATGCATCCAGCGCATTCACACCTTTGCGCCGTCCGATGACGTTTTCCACCAAAATCATCGGAATACCGATAACAAACATGGCGATACAGAATAAAAACACATACGCGCCGCCGCCGTTTTCACCGACCAAATACGGGAAACGCCACGTCGCGCCGAAACCGACAGTCGCGCCGGCAACGGTAAGGATATAAGTCAAACGGTTGGACCAAGTTTGACGGGGTTGGTTGGAAGACATAAAACACCATCTGCCTTGTTGGGAAAACTTGAAATTATACGCGAACGGATTAACGGTTCTTAACTGAATATCAAAAAGCAGTATAGTGAAAACATCTGGGAATTTTGCATTTTTTAGGGGAAAGCCATAAAGACAAAGGTCGTCTGAAAACAAAACAGGGGATATAGCTGGATACACTAGGAAACCATTGTCATTTCCCACCCTATTAAAATGTCAGAATTCAGACTTGAAACCACGATATGAAAAAACCTGCTTTGATCATGCAATCAAAGCAGGTTTTTATATTTGGTCGGAATGAGAGGATTCGAACCTCCGACCCCTTCGTCCCGAACGAAGTGCGCTACCGGGCTGCGCTACATTCCGAATGAGTGGCTATTATAGAGGAATTTTCGGCAGGATGCACGGATTTTGTTCACAATCTAAAATAAAAATAGATGAATTGCCTTCAATTTGCCTCTGTTTTCAATTAACATAACCTATCTTTAAAATTTATTTTACAAATAATCCTCAGACTTGATTTGAATCAAAGCTCCAAATTGAGTTTCATTTATAATCGCCGACATTGGAGCTGAGACGACAATTTCTCAGAGTCCTCAAGATTTTCTGATCAGTAGATGATGCATCTGCTTTGATTTAATACTCTCTATCTCTTTCCTCTTGATGTGTGTGTGTTTGGGTGTGGCTGTTGCCACCCCTTTTTTTTGGCTTTTATGTGAAGTAAAATCCGTAACAGCAAATTCTTAACTTCAACCATTTATCCGGAAACAAAATCATGAGCAATAAATTGACTCCGCCTGCCGAACTGCCTGACGAGCGGATTTACGGGCGGTCTTGGCGTACAACATGCGACTTTTCCGCGTGAATAAGGGCTGGTCTCAGGAAGAGCTGGCGCGGCAATGCGGTTTGGATAGGACTTATGTGTCGGCGGTGGAGCGCAAACGCTGGAACATTGCGTTGTCGAATATTGAAAAAATGGCGACGGCTTTGGGTGTGGCTGCGTATCAGTTGCTGCTGTCGCCGCAGGAGCTGCTAAACCTGATGACCAATCCCTCTAATGCCCAACAGAGGTCGTCTGAAAACGATATTTGACCGCCAAGTCATCCGCCTCCTCTCCCCATAACTCGAAAGAATAAAAAATGTCTGCAAACCTGTCTTCAGCATTGGAAACCTTCAAACAGCAGTGCACTGCCGCCGAAGCGCATTATTTGAAAGCCAACCGTGTGTCGGTATTTTTCAGGGAATACACGGCGGCAGTCGAAACCTTGCTGGCGGCATTGTGGGCAGAGCATTTTCAAAACAGCGCGTTATGCCTGATGGCGACCGGCGGCTTCGGGCGCGGCGAGCTGTATCCTTATTCTGATTTAGATTTGGCAGTCGTGTCGTCTGAAACCGTTTCAGACGACCTTCAAGAAAAAATTGCGGCTTTCGTTCAGGCTTTGTGGGATATGAAACTTTCGCCCTCGGTCAAAAGCGGCAGCGTTGACGAACTGTGCGAAAGCGTGCGCGATGATATTACGGGGGACACGGCGTTTTTAGAGGCACGTTTTTTGTTCGGCAACCGCCAGACAGCGGACGAGTTGACGGAAAAAATGAACGCGCAACGCAATGTGGCGGCGTTTATCGAAGCAAAACTGGTGGAGATGGAACACCGCCATGCCAAATCGCAAGGTTCGGGGGCAGTATTGGAGCCGAACATCAAAAGCTGTCCGGGCGGTCTGCGCGATATCCATACCCTGCTTTGGATAGCGAAAGCGCAAGGCTTGGCGGCCAACCTGCCTGCGTTGGTACAACAAGGTATTCTGACGCGCACCGAAGCCGGTATGCTTTCGCACTGCTACCGCCGCCTCGCCCACATCCGCATCCATCTGCATTTAAACGCGAAGCGCGCCGAAGACCGCCTGTTGTTCGATTTGCAGCCGCAAGTCGCCGAAAGCATGGGCTATAAGGGTGTGAATCTCCGCCGTCAAAGCGAAGAATTGATGCGCGTGTTTTACCGCGCGATTAAAACTGTCAAACAATTGAGCGGCATCCTCACGCCCATGCTGCAAAGCCGCGTTTCCTCGACGCCGATGCGCGTTACCCTGCGGATTGACGACGACTACATCCAAGTGAACAACCAAATCGCCGCGCGACACACCGATATTTTTTTCAGACGACCCGAACACATTTTCAAAATCGTCGAAATCATGCAGCAGCGCAACGACATTACCGCGCTCGAACCGCAAACCCTGCGCGCCTGGTGGGGCGCGACGCGCAAAATCAACCGCAGCTTCTACCAAAATCCCGAAAACCGCCGCCGCTTCGCCGGCTTTTTCCGCCGCGGTAACGGGCTGACCCAAACCCTGCGCTTTCTCAACCTCTACGGCGTGTTGGGCCGCTACCTGCCCGCATGGGAAAAAATCGTCGGCCTGCTCCAGCATGACCTGTTCCACATCTATCCCGTCGACGACCACATCCTCGCCGTCGTCCGCAATGTCCGCCGCCTTGCCCTAGACATGCACAGCCACGAGCTGCCCTACGCCTCCGCGCTGATGCAGTCCTTTGAAAAACAAGACATCCTCTATCTCGCCGCCTTCTTCCACGACATCGCCAAAGGACGCGGCGGCGACCATGCCGTACAAGGCATCGCAGACGCGCGCCAATTTGCCGCCGACCACTTCCTCACCGAAGAAGAAAGCGATCTGCTCGCCTGGCTGGTCGAAAACCACCTGCTCATGTCCACCGTCGCCCAAAAAGAAGACATCCAAGACCCCGACGTACTCGATGCCTTCTGCAAACGCGTACAAACCCACGAACGCCTCAGCGCACTCTACCTCCTGACCATTTCCGACATACGCGGCACCAATCCCAAACTGTGGAACGCATGGCGCGCCAGCCTGCTGGAAAGCCTGTTTCACGCCGCCGGACGCTACCTCGCAGGCAACGGCGGCAATCCGCACGCCCTCTTCGGCCGCCGCCAGCAAGAAGCCGCCGAATTGCTTACCCGCGCCGCCGTCCCCGAAAAACAGCAGAAAAAACTATGGAACACGCTCGGTTCCGCCTACTTCGCCCGCCATCAGTCCCGCGAAATCCTGTGGCACGCCGCCAACCTCGTACACGACTTTGAAACCCCCATCGTCCGCAGCCGCATCCTGCCCAAAAGCGACAGCTTCCAAGTCATGGTCTTCATGCCCAACGGTCCGCGCCTGTTCGCCCGCCTCTGCCGCATCTTCAGCCGCCACGGCTTCGACATTCTCGCCGCCCGCGCTTTCATCACCGAACACGACTACATCCTCGACACCTTCATCGTACAAATCCCCTCGCAGCACGCCCCCGAAGACTACCCCGACATCCAAAGCGCGCTCGAAGCCGAACTCAACAGCTTTATCCACGGACACACCGTTGCCGAAACCCAAAGCCGCAGCCGCAGCATCAGCCGCCGCAGCCGCTACATGCCGATTGCGCCAAGCATCACCATTACTCCCGAAGAAGACTACCCCGACTGGTACTCCGTCGAAATCACCGCCGTCAACCGCCCTTTCCTGCTCGCCGACATGGCGGAAGTCTTCTTCGCCCACAACGTCAGCCTGCGCTACGCCAAAATTTCCACGCTGGACGAACGCGTCGAAGACAGCTTCATCGTCTTCAGCCCCGATTTGAAAAACCCGAAAACGCAGTCGTCGTTGAAACAGGCTTTGTTGGAACAATTATCGGTGTGACGGTTGGATTTAAAGGAAAAGCAAGAGGTCGTCTGAAAATCAGCTCAAATAATGTTGCCAGCCTTTTTGACATAAATTATCAGGGTCTTCCCAATATTGCTCGTCTAAGTCCTCAAGGAGATTTTCACTTTCCAAACTGAGATATTTCGGAATATCCCATGTTTCCTTTAAAACTTTTCCTTCTTTTTGCACTCTCTGCACCTCAGACGTAACTGTCTCGAGTGCCTGGCGTATCAAGGCTGCACTACGATTGGCCTTCATTTTTTCTAAAATATCGCAGGTCGTTTCGGCGGCAGAAAAGCCCCAATTACATAAAAACTGGAGCATGCCGCCGTTGTAAATATCGGCTTCCGCGCGCCAAATGTAAACCAATTCTTGCTCTTGTTTATCCAAACGGTCGAAATTTCCATCGTATTTATCGAACAAACGGTCAACAGTTTGTTGCAACAGTGATTCAAAAATTTCTACTTGATCTTGTTCGTTCATCATTTTTCCCAATAGATACAGCCGGATTACAAAAGGTCGTCTGAAACCCTGTTTCCAGTTTTCAGACGACCTCCTTACTTTATTTTCTTTAAGCCAACAATTCCCGCCAGTGTTTCACTTGGAAGCGGACTTGCTCCGGCGCGGTTCCGCCCAAGTGGTTGCGCGCGTTCAGACTACCTTCGGGTGTCAGTACGCCGTACAGGTCGTCTGAAATCAGCTTGCTGAAACCTTGCAAGACTGCAAGCGGCAGTTCGCTCAAATCGACGCCCGCTTGGTCGGCGTGGCGCACGGCTTGGGCAACGACTTCGTGGCTGTCGCGGAAAGGCATGCCTTTTTTCACCAAGTAATCCGCCAAATCGGTGGCGGTGGCGAAGCCCTGCATGACGGCGGCGCGCATATTGTCGGGTTTGACGGTCACGCCGCGCATCATGTCGGCGTAAATCCGCAGGGTGTCGATGAGTGTGTCGGCGGTGTCAAACAGCGGTTCTTTGTCTTCCTGATTGTCTTTGTTGTACGCCAAGGGCTGAGATTTCATCAGGGTAATCAAGCCGATAAGGTGTCCGATGACACGGCCGGATTTACCGCGCACGAGTTCGGGCACGTCAGGATTTTTCTTCTGCGGCATGATGGACGAACCTGTGCAAAAACGGTCGGCGATGTCGATAAAGCCGAAACGCGGACTCATCCACAAAATCAATTCTTCAGACAGGCGGCTCAGGTGAACCATAATCAGCGAGGCGGCGGCGGTGAACTCGACGGCAAAATCGCGGTCGGATACGGCATCGAGCGAGTTTTGGCAGATTTGTTCAAAGCCCAGCAATTCGGCGGTGATTTCGCGCTGAATCGGATAGGTCGTACCGGCAAGGGCGGCAGCGCCGAGCGGCATACGGTTGACGCGTTTGCGACAGTCGGTCATGCGCTCGAAATCGCGTCCGAGCATTTCGACGTAGGCGAGCATGTGGTGTCCGAAACTGACGGGTTGGGCGACTTGCAGATGGGTGAAACCGGGCATGACGGTTTCGGCGTTTTGTTCCGCCAAATCGACCAAGGCCGTCTGAAAGCTCCGAATCAGGTCTTGAATGATAGTAATCTGGTCGCGCAGCCACAGGCGGATGTCGGTGGCGACTTGGTCGTTGCGGCTGCGGCCGGTATGCAGGCGTTTGCCGGCATCGCCGATTTTGTCGGTAAGGCGGCGTTCGATGTTCATGTGGACGTCTTCCAAATCCAGCGACCAAGAAATAGTACCGTCCTTGATTTCTGCTATAATCTCCGCCATTCCCTGACGAATCGCCGCCAAATCTTCTTCACTCAAAACACCTGATTGAACAAGCATTTGCGCGTGAGCCAGCGAACCCTGAATGTCCCACTCGGCAAGCCGTTTATCGAAATCGATCGAACCAGTGTATTTTTTCACCAGTTCGGAAACAGGCTCGTTAAAACGGCCCGACCAGGTTTTGTCCTTACTCATGGTTTCGTCCTTCAGATAAAATAACAGAGCCAATAAGGCTCGTATAAACGCATTAAAAGAAAACGGTTGGAAATTTTATGTCTATTATACGTCAAATCAACAATACATTCGCCGTCCCGGACCTGCGCAATTCGGCAACAGTCGTGCGCCTTTTGATTATTGTCTTGGGCAGTCTGTTCTTTCTCCCCTTGATCAGCGATTCTTCGCTCTCCTATTCCGCAGAGATTTACCATCATTCACAATGGGTGTTTCCCGTATTGTTGGGGATTTTGGTTAAAGCCTATTTCGTCAATATCTTCACCCCTGCCATCAAAACATCGCCCTACGGCGTCATTATTACCTATTTTTTGAATTTATCGATATTTGCAATCGTCGATTTTTTCATTCTGAAAACACACGGCAGAACGCTCTCGCAACATTTCTTCCTGTTCAACCTTTTCCTGCTTGGGCTGATGTATTACGAAGCTTCGCGCCGGAACGGCCTTGCACCTTCGATTTCCGAAGCCCGCCTCAGCGCGCTGACCGCCCGCATCCGCCCGCATTTCCTGTTCAACAGCCTCAACGCCGCCATCAGCCTCATCCGCCTGCGCCCGTATGATGCGGAAACCCTGCTGGAGAACCTCGCCAACCTCTTTCGCGCCCAACTGCGCGACGGCAGCCAAAGCAGCACTTTAGGACAGGAAATCGAATGGGCGCAGGAATACATCGCCATCGAACAAATCCGCATGGGCCATATGCGCGTGCAAGTGATGTGGCAGCACCAGGCGCCCGATGACGCGGAAACGCCGCACCTCCTGCTCCAACCCCTTTTGGAAAACGCGGTCTTCCACGGCGTCGAATCGACCCACCGCCCCGGCATGATTACCGTGTTTACCAAGCTCAACAAATCATCCATCTACATCCGCATTGAAAACCCGTACACCCCGCCCGAAAGCAGCGAAAACGCCAAACCGCACAAAGGCAACTCAATGGCATTGCACAACCTCAAAGAACGCCTGACGCTGATGTACGACAACGATGCCAAAATCCAAAGCCGCCAACTCGACGGCATTTTCCGCGTCGACATCCGCCTGCCTTACCGCAAAAAAGCCTCTGATGTGAACAGGCTGTTCGGTTAATACAACCATCCCCCAAAGGTCGTCTGAAAAGTTTCAGACGACCTCAAACAAACCACCGTCAACCTTATGAAAACCAAAACAATCTTAAAATGGCTTCCCGTGGTTTTGTCCATCTTGGGCGCATTGGGTTACAGCTCGCGCGATACCGAAATCATCCGCTCCGGCGTGCAATTCGCTTCTGCGCTCACAGGCAGCAGCCATCTCGGTATGGAAGCCTTCGGCGCATTATTATCGGAAACCGTCAAATCAGGGTCGTCTGAAAATACTGCACACCAAAGCCGTCCGCACACTCAAAAACGCAATTCCACCACTCCCCATACCTATCGCGGCAAAATCTCCAAAATCCACGACGGCGACACCCTCCACGTTATCGACGAAGACGGCGCGAAACACAAAATCCGCATGGCGTATATCGATGCACCCGAAATCAATCAGGCATACGGCACACGTTCGCGGGACAACTTGATTGATGCCGCCGACGGCAAAAAGGTGAAGGTACGCGTATTTGAAACAGACCGCTACCAACGCGAAGTCGCGCAAGTTTCCGTCGGGACGACCGATTTAAACCTCATGCAACTTCGCGACGGAGCGGCATGGCATTACGACAGCTACGCCAAAAAGCAACAAAGCAAAACCGCCTACACCGACTACGCTGCCGCCCAAAAACAGGCGAAACAAAAACGCAAAGGGTTGTGGAATGGTAAAAATCCCCAAGCCCCGTGGGACTTCCGCCGCGAAGAGCGCGAAAGGCAAAACGGCGGGCACAACGAGAGCCGTCAAGAATCAGGCGGACAATGGTTTGGCATTTGGTAACCGGTGGCTCTCGACATTTAATTTTCCAAGCGGATTTTTGTTTATAAACGGAAAATTCAAGGCGGAAACCGCAACAAGGTTGGATACCTTACGAGGATTTCCAACGCAACGGAAACTATTGAATCTCGATAGCTCCCAGTATAAAAAAGGTCGTCTGAAAAATATTTTCAGACGACCTTTTAATGAATCCAACAAACTAACGGCATTGCAGCCAAGTCCGTTTGAGATGATCGACATCCGTCACTTTGCAGACATTTCCGGAGCAGCTGACCGAATAATCTACTTTGGTCGGATGCCCCCATTGTTTGAAGCCGGCACGAACTTTACCGTTAGGCAAGGCAGATACGCTGACCTTGACTTCAGTTTCAGGATCCTGACTGTTCCATATCGGATCAGTCTCTATACACAAATCCGCCGACCGAGAAGCGGTACGGATGGCTTTTTTCAAAGAAGCATCGGCATATCGGTTCAAAATCTTCACGCCCGATTCATCATCGCGGCTTGCTTCTTGATAAATCTTCTTCACCAAACGGATCTTGGCGGCATTGTCTCCGTTTGCAAAAGAGACAGACGGCAACAGTAACGCAGCGAAAAGTATGGTCGCTATTTTGTTCATATTATGTTTTCCTAAAATCGAATTCTACCCTGCCATACCGTCCAATGCTTTATCGAAACCATACTCAGTATTGACTTGGCAGGGTTCAGCCGTAAAAATACAAAAAGAATTATATCCATTGGATATGCTTTTTCAAACCGATTTAAACGTCATCACCCCATTATCCATCCTATGAGGTCGTCTGAAATGCCTGTCATGCTGATTGTCCGTCCGTCCGCGCGTGCGGGAGATGATGTGCGCACCTGTTCGCAGGCAGGGTGGCGCGCGCGGGTGTTGAGTCCGGTTGAAATCGAGCCGGACGAAGCAGCATTGCGCGGTTTGAAAGAACAGTTTTCCCGCGCGGATGCGGTATTTTGGGTCAGTCCGACGGCGGTTGAAACCGCTGCGCCGTATGTGGATTTTTCAGACGACCTGAAGGCTCAGATTGCGGTTGGGCAGGCAAGTGGTCGGGCGTTGGAACGCTGCGGCGCGAAAAATGTTTCTGTGCCGCAAGAAGGCAACGACAGCGAGGCAGTGTTGCGGCTGCCGGTTTGGGATACGCTGCCGCAGGGCGCACGCATCTTGATTGCGCGCGGACGCGGCGGGCGCGATTTTTTGGCGAAGTCGTTAAAGAAAAAAGACTTTGCGGTAGAAATCGCGGAAGTGTATTTCAGACGACCTAATGAATTGAATTGGCAGGATTTTGATGCCGAATCCATTGATGCTGCCTTTATCGCTTCGGGCGAGTTGGTACGCGGGCTGTTTGCGCAGGTTCCGCCGCAGTTTTCCCGATTCTTCGAATCCTTGTTATACTTCACCCATCATCCGCGCATAGCCGACGCGCTTCGCGAGGCGGGTGCGCACCACATACGGGTCGTCGCTTCTCTGAAAGCGGCACTTTCATCATTTCCTAAGGAGCAAACCGATGAGCCGGTCTGAAGACAATCCATCCGAAGCAAACGAAGCCGGTCGGCCGATTATCGTCGACAGTCAGGGCAACGCGGGGTCGTCTGAAACAGCGGCTCCGAAAAAGGCCAAGCAACCTAAAACCTCCGAATACGCAGGAACACACATGTCTGAATCTAAAAATCTTCCTCAAAACCAACCCGCCCCCGTCATCATCAAACAATCCGGCGGCAGAGGGCTGGCGGTAGGCGCGCTGGTGCTGGCGCTGCTGGGTTTGGGCGCAAGTGGCTTTTTGTTTGTGCAAGGACAAAACGTCTTGAAAAACCAAGAGCTTTCGTTTAACCAAAAGCTCGATAAAGCCGCCTTAGGCGAATCTGAAAACGCTTTACTCCTGAAAGACCATTTAAACCGCCAAACCGCCATCCAAGCCGAATTGGAGCGCTTGGGCAAAGCCCAAATGGCAAACAGCGAACAAATCCTGTTGACGCAAAAAGCGTATCAGGAGCTGACCAAAGGGCGCGTCAACTGGCTGGTTGACGAAGCGGAAACCATGTTGAACCTCGCCTCGCAGCAACTGCTGCTGTCGGGCAACGTACAAGGCGCGGCGGCGGTGTTGGAACATATCGACGGCCGCCTGAGCCGTTTCGACCAGCCCGAGCTGCTGCCCATCAAACAAGCCGTCAGCCATGATTTGGCGGCATTGAAAAACCGTCCGTATGTCGATATTTCCGGCACGGCGCTGCGCCTCGACCGTTTGGAAACCGCCGTTTCCGGCCTGCCGCTGGTGTTGGACGGCGTATTGCAGCCGGGCGAACAGGCGCAAAGCAACGGCGCATCTTCAGGCTCTTGGTGGCAAAATACTTGGGATAAATCTTTGGTTGCACTGAAAGGGCTGGTGGAAGTCCGCCGACTCGACAATAAAGACGCGATGCTGCTGTCGCCCGAACAGGCGTATTTCGTCCGCGAAAACCTGCGCCTGCGCCTTTTGGATGCGCGTACCGCGCTGATGCAGCACAACGGCGAGGTTTATCAAAGCGATTTGAACTACGTCGAAGCCGCGGTCAAGCAATACTTTGACGGCAAATCGCCCGCAACACAGGCATGGCTGAAAGAGTTGTCCGAATTGAAAGCGCTGGATGTGCGCATGATTTCAGACGACAGCTTGAAAGCCAGCCTCAGCGCAATCCGCGCCTATCAAGACGGTACGCGTACTCCGGTCGCGCTGCCCGAACCCGTAACGACCGCCGCGTCCGCGCCCCTGCCCTCCGCCGCGTCCGAAGCTGCCGCTCCTCAAGCCGCCTCTCAGGTGAATGAAACTGCTTCCGCACCGAAAACCGCACCGTCTCCAAGGGCTGCCCATCCTGCCAAAGCAAGACCCGCTCCTGCGCAGAAATCCGCCCCTTCCGCCCAAACAGACGCGAAGCCTTTAGAAGCTCCGGCGCTGCCTTCCGAGGCCAAACCGCAAAACATTTCCGAGCCGGAAAAGAAAGCGGCTCCTGAGAAACAAAGCCGCCCTGCCGCCGATGCTGAGACCAAAGGAGGCCGTGCATGAAAGCCGTCGTCTGGATTGTCGTTTTATTCGCCGCCGCAGTCGGTATCGTCCTAACTTCCGGTATTTACACAGGTAATGTCTATATCGTCGTCGGACAGGTCATGATGCGGGTCAACCTGCACGCCTTTATCTTAGGGCTGGTCCTGTTTGTCGTTACCCTGTATTTCCTGATCAAATTCATCGTCGGTCTGATGAACATCCCCGCCCGTATGCAGCGTTTCGGTACGGCGCGTAAAGGCCGTCAGGCAGCCGTCGCTTTGAACAGCGCAGGTTTGGCGTTTTTTGAAGGCCGCTTTGAAAAAGCGGAGCAGGAAGCCGCCAAAGTATTGGAAAACAAAGAAGCCGGCGACAACCGCAATCTCGCGTTGATGCTGGGCGCGCACGCCGCCGACCAAATGGAAAACTTCGAACTGCGCGACCACTACCTGAAAGACATTGAAAAACTGCCGAACAAACAGCAGCTTTCCCGCTATCTGTTGTTGGCAGAGTCCGCACTCGGCCGCCGCGATTATCCGACTGCCCTGGAAAATCTGAACGCTGCCGCGCGCATCCATCCCAACCTGTCCCGCCTCGCCCGCCTGCAACTGCGTTATGCCTTTGACCACGGCGATGCAGAAGACGTGTTGGAGAAATCCGAAAAATTGATGAAAGTCGGCGCGATTAACGATTTTGAAGCGGAACAATACCAAAGCTGGGCATACCGCCGCCTGTTGGCTGAAGCATCAGACGCAGCCGGTCTGAAAACCTGTCTGAAGCGCATTCCCGAAGCACTCAAAGCGGACGAATTGTGTGTCGCCATTGCCGAAAAATACGAGCGTCTCGGACTCTATACCGAAGCCGTCAAATGGGTGCGCCAATACTACCCGCAAAACCGCCGCCCCGAACTTTTGGAAGCCTTCGTCGAAAGCGTCCGCTTCTTCAACGAACGCGGCCAGCAAAAAGCCATCGACCTTGCCGATTCTTGGCTGAAAGACAAACCCGACGACGCACCGCTCTTGATGTACCTCGGACAGCTTGCCTACGGCCGCAGCCTGTGGGGCAAGGCACAAAGTTACCTCGAGGCCAGCATTGCCCTACAACCGAGCATCGCCGCCCGCCTCATGCTGGCACGCGTACTCGACGAAACCGGACAGCCGCAAAAAGCTCAGGAACAGCGGAAGTTAGTTTTGGAAGCCGTCTCCGAAGAAGAGCGCCACGCCGCGTTGGAACAGCATAGCTGAGTTTGAGAAACATCTTTATCTATCCCCTTTTCAGACGACCTTTCATTGCGGAAACCGCCGCAAAGGTCGTCTGAAAACCGTTTTCCTTCCCCGTTTTACAAACAAACCGAAAGCCCCACATGACCTCTTTGAAAAACAACACTTTCCTCCGCGCCCTGCTCAAACAGCCCGTCGAATACACGCCGATTTGGATGATGCGTCAGGCGGGGCGTTATCTGCCCGAATACAAAGCCACACGCGCGAAAGCGGGCAGCTTCCTCGATTTGTGTAAAAACACCGAATTGGCAACCGAAGTCACCATCCAGCCTTTAGAACGCTTCGATTTGGACGCGGCGATTTTGTTCTCCGACATCCTGACCGTCCCCGACGCAATGGGCTTGGGACTGTATTTTGCCGAAGGCGAAGGCCCGAAATTCGAACGCGCCTTGCAACACGAAGCCGATATCGCCAAGCTACAAGTTCCCGACATGGAAAAACTGCAATACGTTTTCGACGCGGTAACTTCCATCCGTAAAGCATTGGACGGCCGCGTACCGCTCATCGGCTTCTCCGGCAGCCCGTTCACGCTCGCCTGCTACATGGTCGAAGGCGGCAGCAGCAAAGAATTCCGGACCATCAAAACCATGATGTACTCGCGCCCCGATTTGCTGCACAAAATCCTCGACACCAACGCCCAAGCCGTTACCGCCTACCTCAACGCCCAAATCGACGCGGGCGCGCAGGCAGTGCAGATTTTCGATACTTGGGGCGGCGTCTTGAGCGATGCGGCGTTTAAAGAGTTCAGTCTCAAATACATCCGCCAAATCGTTGCCGGATTGAAACGCGAAAGCGAAGGCAGACGCGTTCCCGTTATCGTGTTTGCCAAAGGCGGCGGGCTGTGGCTGGAGGGCATGGCGGAAATCGGCGCAGACGCATTGGGCTTGGACTGGACGTGCAACATCGGCGAAGCACGCCGCCGCGTCGGCAACCAAGTCGCCCTGCAAGGCAACTTCGACCCGTTTGCCCTCTTTGGCACACCCCAATCCATCCGCACCGAAGTCGCGCGCATCCTTGCCGACTACGGAAACGGCAGCGGCCATGTCTTCAACCTCGGACACGGCATCAACCAACACGCCGACCCCGAACACGCCAAAATCTTAGTCGATACCGTACACGAACTGTCGCGCCAATATCACGCTTGATTGAGCGTAACGTAAAAGGTCGTCTGAAAACCAAAACTGCTTATCGGTTTGGTTTTCAGACGACCTTTTATTTGGATGAAATGTAAAAATCAGACATTTTCTATTTAACTGACTGCATATTTACCGAAATCAAATCAGATTGATTTCACATATTTCAAAAGGTGGGTATGATAACGTTCTTTCAAAATTACCTTCCCAATTCCAATAAAATCCATCTTTTTAGGGGCTGTCAACATTTAATTTCCCCAGTGGATTTTTGTTCACAAAGCGGAAGATTCGAGGCGGAAGCCGCAACAAGGTTGGACACCTTGCGAGGATATCCAACGCGGAAGATGCTGCTTTGAGGATAAAAAGACACGGAAACTATTGAATGTTGACAACTCCTCTAGGAACACACACATGAACTTTCAAGACTATTTCGTCAATCTGATATTGAGCGGAGTGATGATTATCGGCGCTTATCAGTTTTACTTTTATACCCAGCGCCACCCTTTGCGCAAAGAGATCGTTTGGAATTCCCCGATAGACGAAAAAATCCCTTTCCGCCCGCGTTGGTCGTGGATATACAGCTTTCTTTACTACCCCGCCATCCTCTACCTCAACATCATCGCCACCGACCACCGCCATTTCAACATGATGGCGTTCAGCTTCCTGATGTTGCTGTTTATGCAAATGCTGTTCTTCTGGCTGTTTCCCGTTTCCACCCCGCCGCATTGGCGCAGCATCAATACCGGTAAAACACCGTCCGAATGGTTTTTACAGTTTGTTCAAAAATTCGACCAAGCCAGCAACTGCTTCCCCAGTATGCACGTTTCCGTCGCCATGCTGACCGCCCTGCACGCGCTGCCGACTTTGGGTGCCGCCGCGTTCCTCTTTCCCGTATTGATTGCCCTGTCCTGCATCTTTACCAAACAGCACTACCTGATTGACCTGCCCGCAGGCGCTGCATTGGGCGGCTTTGCCTACTGGCTGTATCTTTTAGTGCTTTGACGCACCCAATCCTAATAAAAAAACCTAAAAGGTCGTCTGAAAACGAGCGAAGCGAGTTTCGCTAAAACAAAACTCAAAAGGTCGTCTGAAAACGAAAAACACCCGCTTATCGGTGTCAACTCGTTTTTCAGACGACCTTTGTATATACTCACCATCTGAACCTTACCGCCTCAAACCAGTCAGACTCAAAAATATAGTGGATTAACTTTAAACCAATACTGCGTTACCTCGCCTTAGCTCAAAGAGAACGATTCTCTAAGGTGCTGAAGCACCAAGTGAATCGGTTTCTGTACTGTCTGTACTGTCTTGCGGTTTCATCGCCTTGTCCTGATTTAGTTAAGCCACTATACATCCGCTCCCGCCATTCCTCTACCGCCTATCGAACATGACTTTTCTAAAAGACATCACCTGGACAGAAATCTTCATTTTCGCCCACACCTGCGCCGCGCTCGGCTGCGTCTTGCGCGTGTTGTACAAACAAAAAAACATCGGCTCCACGTTTGCCTGGCTGATTATCCTCTTCCTTTTCCCCGTCTTCGGCACCATCGCCTACCTGCTTATCGGCGAGCCGCGGCTCGGCACGGCGCGTGCAAAGCGTACGGACGAGATGAACCGTTTTTATCAAGGTTTCGTCGAAACTTACCTGTCTAACCTTTACCTTGATATCGGCGACAAAGTCAAATCCCGTTATCACGGCATCAGCAAAGTCGCTGCGAGCGGAACGGGACTCGGCGCCACGCGCAACAACGCCATGACGCTGCTGTCCACCACCGATGAAATCATCGACACCATGCTTGCCGACATCCGCGCCGCCCGCCATTCCTGCATGCTCGCCTTCTACATCATCGAACCCGAAGGCAGGATAGAAGAACTGTTAAACGAACTCCTCGCCGCCGCCGACAGAGGTTTGGATTGCGCCATCCTCGCCGACGCCGTCGGCAGCAGCCGCTTTTTCGACAGCGGCTGGGTAGAAACCCTGCGCGAAGCCGGCATAGAAGTCCACGCCTCCTTGCCCGTCGGCGTCTGGCGCACCTTCTTTACCCGCACCGACCTGCGCAATCACCGCAAAATCCTCGTCATCGACAGCAAAATCGGCTACACCGGCAGCTTCAACCTCGTTGATCCCCGCTTCTTCAAAAAAGATTCCGGCGTCGGCGAATGGGTGGACGTCATGATGCGCTGCACCGGCCCACTGGTACTCGAACTCTCCGCCGTCTTCTTTGCCGACCTCGCCGTCGAAACCGACGAAAACCTCGAAAGCGTGCAGCAATATCTGACGCAGGCACAAGAGCGCATTCCCGAAATCCTTCCCGAAAAAATGCAGCAGGGCGACATCGTCGCCCAAGTCATCCCCTCCGCGCCCGAACAAGGCAGCCACGTCATTTACGAAACCATCATCAGCGCAATTTACGCCGCCACTAAACAAATCACCATCACCACCCCCTATTTCGTCCCCGACGAACCCCTCCTGATGGCATTGACCATCGCCGCCAAACGCGGCGTCAAAGTTACCCTGATCCTACCCGCCAAAGTCGATTCCCTCATGGTGCGCTACGCCTCCCGCGCCTACTACCCCATGCTGCTCGACGCAGGCGTCAAAATCGCCATGTTCGAAGGCGGACTGCTGCACGCCAAAACCATGACCATAGACGAAGACTACGCCCTCTTCGGCACGGTCAACATGGACATGCGCAGCTTCTTCCTCAACCTCGAAATCAGCCTCGCCATCTACGACCGCGACATCACCAAACAAATCTGCAACCTCCAACGCGACTACCTCAAAAACAGCAGCTACATCACCGTCAAAGCATGGCAGCAACGCTCCAAATTCCGCGGGCTGATAGAAAACACCGTCCGCCTGATGAGTCCACTGTTATAGGCAGGCTTACCGTTCACACAAGACCAAAGGTCGTCTGAAAAGCTTGGAAACCTTTGAACTGCACCCCAAAAGTTGGACATCCCCT
>NZ_KV800929.1:0-4560 GCF_001810355.1 Neisseria sp. HMSC074B07
AAAATGTCGTATGGATGGTTTCTGAAAGTGATGGTTGAATAGATTTGGGACGAAAGAAGGTCGTCTGAAAACTTTCAGACGACCTTTGTGAAAGTTGGATCTCCAATTCAACCTACGCCTGTTATGTAAACAATGCGGTGTTTTCTTACATACGGCATCGTTGCGGCGGTTGTAAACGGTTTGTTCCGCCACCCGTTTTCCTTCGACCACGCGAATGCCCAGCCCGCTTTGGCGGCGATGTAGGCATGAGGTTTTACGCCATTTTTAAGAGTAACGCTATTCAAGACGCTCTTCTCGTACTTTTTTGCCATTATTCCATTCTATTCCGTGGTAACCTTCATTTTTTTTATCTTTATTAAGACGGAAAAACATTTCAGTTCCGTGCTTAACATTGCCATTCATTTCTTGTAAATGAACTTCACGGTTGCGTTCAAATTGCCAAATTGCAATCAGTTTACCGCTTTGGTCATACTCATGAGAAAAACCATCCGCTAAACCATTTTTATAATCAATCGCTGCTTTTAATTTACCATTTTCCCAATAATGCGTTATTTTTCCATCCAATTTTTCTTGTGCGTTATAGTTCATCACACTTTGTAGCTGACCATTCTCCCAATAAAGAGTGCTTTTACCCTGCAATCTTCCTTGTTTATTAAAGTTCATAACACTCTTCAACTTGCCATTTGGGTAGTAATGTGAAACTTCACCTATTAAACCACCACTTAGAAGAGCGGTATAAGTTTGTTCAACTTTTTTTAAATCATAATCATAATACTTTGTGCATTGCTGAGTGCCATTGACCGGTGCTTTACATTTAATCCGTGGGTCAGGGGGCGGAACTTGACTGACTACAACCGTTATTTGATTTCTATAGCTATTATTTGGTTGCGCAGGTCCAATTACAACCATCCGACCTTGGGGTCCTATAGGCGCCCAACATTGCCCACCAGATTCTGAACCGTTCGGGCAGTAGGCCATCGCAGGAGTAGCTAATAACATTCCACCTAAAATTGCTGATATATGTAATAGTCTTTTGTTATAAAAAGAATTCATCATATTTATCCCTATAAGAAAATAAAATCGCCAAAGTCTAACATACCGTCGGCGGAGAGGTGTTTGTACAGGTCAGGCAATATAACGCCGTAACGGGTTTCGGTTTAACTAATAAGATATTGATAATTCATGATTTTTCCTTTACTGAGCTGAGTTTTGGTTTTGAACTCCATTGAAGCCGCGTTTTCAGACGGCCTCTTTCCTTTCCGTGTTACCGCCTGCCGTTTAAATAAGGCCTTGCCTGAAGGATGACGAGTTTGCCGCCTGCGAAAGCCCATTCGATGTCTTGTTCGCCGTTGCCGAAAAGCTGTTTGATTTGCTGTCCGGCTTGGTCGAGGCGGCGGATTTGGTCGTGGTTCATGACGTTGCCGCCGGTTATCGGCACTTCCCTGACGCCGCCGTTTTCATCCAGTTGCAGTGCGGTGGTTTCGTTGGAGGAGCTGAGGCGTTGTACGGCGTCGTTGCGGCGGTTGTAAACGGCTTGTTCCGCCACCCGTTTCCCTTCGACCACGCGAATGCCCAGCCCGCGTTTGGCGGCGATGTAGGAAGTGTTTTTCTGCGCGGTATCGTAGGGATTGACGGTAACGAGTACGCCGGAGAGGTCGGCATTGATGCTTTGCTGGACGAAGACGCTCATTTTCACGCTGTCGTGCGGCAGTCCGGCGATGCGGCGGGCTTCGTACGCGCTGTAATTGAAGACGGAAGCCCAAGATTGTTTCACTGCTTCCGCCAGCGCGTTTTCACCGGTTACGTTCGGCACGGTGGTGTACAGCCCCGCGCCGCTGAAATTCGGCAGGTCTTCGGAATTGGACGAGCTGCGGACGAACACGCCTTTGCTGTTTAACTGGCTGCGCCATTGTTCCGCCCAGGTGCGTTTCCATTCGGACGGGATTTCGGCATCAGTGATTTTTTTCTGCAATGCGAGTAAGGCGGTGCGGCGTTTGCGGTTGTCGCCGCCGCTTTGCGTTTCGATTTGCGCCAGTGTTGCCGCATTGATGCCGAGTTTGTCCATCATGGCGCGGTAGTAGGCGAAGGGGATGCAGAATCCGTCGGGGACGTTGCTGCCTGCGATATGGGCGCGGATATGGCCGAGGTTGGCGGCTTTGCTGCCGCAGTAGCGGCTGTGTTTCGGTTGGTTTGGGCGACCCGGTATTGTTTTGCGTCGGCTGCCAATTCGATGCGGCGGCCGATATAGGGGGCGAGGATTTTTTCCGCGTCTTTGAGGTAGATGTTGGGAATGCCCCAGCCGCGCGCCAAGACGTTCACATGCGACAGCGCGGTGGACGGTTTTTCGCTGATGATGCCTGCTACGGGCGGCAACACCAGCGGCACTTCTTTCAAGATGATGATGTCGTCCGCACCGACATCGTAAAGGTCGTCTTCCTGAGTGATGACGCGCAATGTGCCTACCGCTTTCCCCCTGTGCAACGGCAAATAAGGGAAATTCTGTATCAGGCTTTCTTGGGTTACAAAGGGGGCTTTGCTTTGCGCGGCAACGGTTTCCTGCCACAGGGAATTGGTTTTGTAACGCAGCGGGGCGAAGAAACTGTCTTTCAGACGACCTTCTGCCAATTTCAGCAATTCGGGCGTGATTTTGTCGCCTTCCCAAAATTCGTAAACGTATTCTTGAGTGCTGTTCTGCCAACTGATGGTGCCGAACAGGAAGCGGCGGTTCGGGCTGCGGTATTGTTCGAACAATTCTTTGCGCGTCGGCATCGGCTTCAAAATCTCGGCGAGATAGGTTTCGTGCAGGCGGTATTTCGGCGTGTTGATGTAGTCGGTGCGGTTGTTGTCTTCGCGGTCGATAAGGAAGAGGACGTGCGGGATTTCGTATTCGCTGTCTTGTTCGTAAACGCGCGAAAGCAGGTCGAAATCGGCGCGGCTGCGGATGGCGGGCAGCGCGGGCGTTTGCGTTTTGACCGGCGTGGCGGCTTGGCGTTTGTCAGACTCAAAATAAGAAGGCTTGCGCGCGGTCGGCGCGGCGGTATCGGCGACTTCGGCATTGGGATGGCAGGCGGCGAGCAGGAACAATAGGGAGAGGCAGACGCTGGTTTTCATGATAATGGCAACGAGAAAAAACGGATTGTAGCAAGAAAAGGTCGTCTGAAAATCAAGCCTGATTCTTTTTTCAGTTTGTATAGTGGATTAAATTTAAATCAGGACAAGGCGACGAAGCCGCACAGTACGGATAGTACGGAACCGATTCACTTTGGTGCTTCAGCACCTTAGAGGAATCGTTCTCTTTGAACTAAGGCGAGGTAACGCCGTCGGTTTAAAGTTAAGCCACTATATCGCTAGAATCCCGACTTCATTTCCAGCCTGTCGTTTTCAGACGACCCGCTACATTTCTTCGAACAATCAGGATACAAAACATGAATAAAACCGGATTATTTCTCTCCTTGGCGTTCTTCGCCGCCGCCCCGCCTTCCACGGCGGAAACCGCACACTCATCCGGCAAAGGGCGGACACAGGTCAAAAATACGGAAATCACGCAGCAGCATACAAAACAAACGGACGGCAAGCCGCTTGCCGACGGCTTCGGCAGCCTGTCGCGCCAAGATGCGCGCGTACGCGAAATCCTGAGTTTGGTTGCACCTGACGCAGACGTGGAAAAACTGAATATGATGTCGCTGCGGCCTTGGAAAAACGGCCTCCAAGTCGCGCTGGTGTGCCTGAATAAGCATCCGCTTGGCGATTTTTACCGCGAAAACCCGAATCACTACGCGCAATGCGGACCCGACTCGGGCAACCCCGTCGCCCAAATGACCCTTGCCGTGCTGACAAAGGATACCGATGGTAAATTCGCCCTTGCTGCCACGCCTTATACCGAACGTTATGAATATGAAGAAAAAGACGAATTTTATCCGTCACCCAAACCTGCTATGGAAGGGAAGCGGCAGTTTGTCGTACAAATCCCCGATGGCGGTTTGCAAATCGGGCTGCCCGCCCGTCTCGATTTTGCCGCTTATCGCCTGAACGATAAAACCGATGCCTTCGGCCTGCGCTTGCAGAACACGGTCGGTTATGCAGGAGGCGGCAGCTTGGAAGAGTTTATGGTGCTGTTTGCCATTATTGAAGGTCGTCTGAAACCCGTTTTGAACGCCAACACCTTTACGCTTGAAAACATTGCCGGCAGCTGGAATAAGGACGGTACACGCCAACATGATGTATATACCGACACATACATCCTGAAAATGTCGCCGCAGCAGCATCATGGATTTTACGACATCATTTGGCAAGCGAAGGGCATGAAAAACGGCGAACGGAAAATCTACCGCTGGGATGCGGAAAAGCAGGAGTATGGCAGTTTGGAATAGCGGCGCTGTCGGTTGCCATACAGGATGGCGTATCGGCGGCAGGCATCATGCGAAAGCAGTTGGTACGGTGTTTTGCCTGATTGGGAATCCAATCGCTTTCGGTTTTTGAGGTACGCTGCTGCTTGCATAGTGTATTAACTAAATCAGGACAAGGCGAGACAGTACAGATAGTACGGAACCGATTCACTTG
>NZ_KV800929.1:4660-11241 GCF_001810355.1 Neisseria sp. HMSC074B07
GCCGTACTGGTTTAAAGTTAATCCACTATATATTCCGTCCGTCATGATGGGAATAACAACAAAAGGTCGTCTGAAAACCCTGTTCGGGGTCTTTCAGACGACCTTTTTCTTGACCCAACCCTTTCAAACCATCGCTTGATACAACGCAATCATCATCGGCATGGTAATGACGCACAGCAGCGTCGTGATGCCGTAAATCGCGCTGGCTTTACGGGCGTTCTGACCATAAACCATCGCCATTTGGGTAACGGTGGACGCGGCTGGGCTGACGGTGGCGAGGAAGCTGATAAGGACGACGGTATCGCTGTGCCCGCCGAGATGCGCGATGCCCGAAATTTTGACAAACACCAGCAGAATCAGCGGGATAAGCATCAGACGCAGGAAGGCGACGAGGTAAATCCGTTTGGAGAGGACGATTTCTTTGAGCGGCAGCGAGGCAATCAGCATTCCGGCAACGAGCATGGCGACGGGGCCTATCATGCCGCCGACGGTGGCGAGCGTGTTGTCGATGATGTGCGGCAGTTTGATTTGGCAGGCAAACATGAACACGCCGATAAAGATGGAAAGGATGTTGATGTTGGTGAGTACGGTTTTCCACGCAAGATTGCCACGCCCGCAAAGCAGCAGGCGCAAGTGCGTCCAGAAAAGGAACATTTGGACGATGATGAAGCCGCTGGTGTAAATCACCCATTGCGGTCCGAAAATGGACATCACCAGCGGGATGATGAGATTGCCGGAATTGGTGTAAACCGTGGCGGCGTGTTCGAGCGTATCGAGCTTGAACACGGTTTTGAAAAGCCTGCCCAGCGCGATCAGCAGGATGTGGAACACGACCGCCAAGGCGACCGAGAGTTTCAGCCCGTCAATGATGTCGGGCGTATTCTCGATTTGGAAGGCGTGAATCATCACCGACGGGCTGATGAGGTAGAGCGCGATGACGGAGAGCGTGCGGCTGTGTTCGGAGGTCAGGAGCTTGGATTTCACCAACGCCATACCCATCAGGACGATCAGGGTCAGCTCGGTGATTTTGCCGGCAAGGAGCAGGGCGGTTTCCATGAGTGTGGCACATTTTGGGAAAACGGAAATTTTACGCTTGCGCGCCAGTGCGGACAATGTATTCGGAACACGGTTTCAGACGACCTTTCCGTGTTTGCCGCCGTATTCAAAGGGCAAAGGTCGTCTGAAAACGCAACGCTCGGATTTTCAGACGACCTCACGCCCTGTCCTGTTCTCATTTAAAGTTAATCCACTATACGCACAGACACAGCGGGAATGGCAACACATTGCCCCAAGTGGAATGTTGACAATTTTTCACCCGACGACAGGGCGTTTTCAGTATAATACCGCCCGCAAATTTTCCTTTTTTTTGAAAAGCATAAATCATGACTACTTCAAATCAAAATGTGCTGGAGCGCATATTCAATTTAAGCGCAAACGGCACGAATGTGCGCACTGAACTGATGGCAGGTCTGACCACCTTCCTCGCCATGTGCTACATCATCATCGTCAATCCGTTGATTCTCGGCGAAACGGGCATGGACATGGGCGCAGTATTCGTCGCCACCTGCATCGCTTCCGCCATCGGCTGCTTCGTGATGGGCTTCGTCGGTAACTATCCGATTGCGCTCGCGCCGGGCATGGGTTTGAACGCCTACTTTACTTTCGCCGTCGTCAAAGGCATGGGCGTGCCCTGGCAGGTGGCTTTGGGTGCGGTGTTTGTTTCCGGCATCATTTTTATTTTATTCAGCTTTTTCAAGGTGCGCGAAATGCTGGTGAACGCGCTGCCTATGGGTTTGAAAATGTCGATTGCCGCCGGTATCGGGCTGTTTCTGTCGCTGATTGCGCTCAAAGGTTCCGGCATCATCGTCGCCAGCGACGCGACTTTGGTGAAGCTGGGCGACATCCACCAACCTGCTGCGCTTTTGGTGCTGGCAGGCTTCGCCATGGTGGTGGCTTTGGGGCATTTCCGCGTCAAAGGGGCGATTATCCTGACCATTCTGGCAATCACAGCCATTTCCACCCTACTGGGCTTGAGCGATTTTAAAGGCGTGGTCGGAGAAATTCCGAGCATAGCGCCGACTTTCATGCAGATGGATTTCAATGGTCTCTTTAAAATCAGCATGATCAGCGTGATTTTCGTCTTTTTCCTGGTTGATTTGTTTGACTCCACCGGCACGCTGGTCGGCGTTTCCCACCGTGCGGGCCTGCTGGAAGACGGCAAACTGCCTCGTCTGAAACGCGCCCTATTCGCCGACTCGACCGCCATCGTCGCCGGTGCCGCACTGGGTACGTCCTCGACCACGCCGTATGTCGAAAGCGCGGCAGGCGTGTCCGCAGGCGGCCGCACCGGTCTGACTGCCGTAACCGTCGGCGTATTGATGTTGGCGTGTCTGATTTTCTCGCCGCTAGTGCAGAGTATCCCCGGCTTCGCCACCGCGCCCGCGCTGCTCTACGTCGGTGCGCAAATGCTGCGCAGCGCGCGTGAAATCGACTGGGACGACATGACCGAAGCCGCCCCCGCCTTCCTGACCATCGTGTTCATGCCTTTCACCTACTCGATTGCCGACGGCATTGCATTTGGTTTCATCAGCTACGCCGTGATCAAACTCTTGTGCAACCGCGTTAAAGACGTGCCGCCTATGGTGTGGATAGTTGCCGTATTATGGGCGTTGAAATTCTGGTATTTAGGGGGCTGATACCGTTTTCAGGTTAGCCATTTTATTCCCCGCAATAGCAAAAGGTCGTCTGAAAATTTTCAGACGACCTTTTGTGGTTTTTAAGATGTACTGAATATTTGAAACTTTACGCAATCGTTCCGCTCAATATTCAAAGGCATCAATCAGCCAATGCTTAAAACCATTCTTTCTTGCCGACAACATAAACTTGTTCAAATTCTTCCGGCGTAGATGTCAGGTATTTAAATATGTCGAAGAGAGATAAACCGACAACAGCTATCCAAGCAGGATGGATAAACATACCCACCACACCAATCGCCAAATAGATGATACCGGCTTTGTTTAAGCCCAAATAGAATTTATGCGCTCCGAAGCAACCTAAAAATAACGCCAAAGCCGCGGCGATGATGCGTTTGTTGGTAGTAGGAAGGGATTGCAGAGGTGTATTTTCGGACATTTTTTCTCCAAACGGATAGTCAAAATTAAGAAAGTGTTTTTAAGTATAGCAGAATAATGATATTAATTTCACATAGATTCTATTTTTATTGAATAACAAACCTATAAAATTTCGTAAATTTATGTTACAAAAACCCTAATTTACAGTTGAAATATGCGATTTTATATACATTTTTGGCATATTATACTTACTACCTTTATTTATCTTTTCGATTTATCCGCATCCCTTAGCCAACCCGCCCTGCTTAAAGTTTCAGACGACCTCGGCACTGCGTTTGACTCTGCCGCGCCTGTCTAGTTCAGATTTAAAAATGAAACAACACCAAACTCAGGGCAATCACCGCCATGCCCGAAGTCAAACCGTAAACGGTTTCGTGTCCGTCGGAATAACGCTTGGCGGCGGGCAGCAATTCATCCAGCGCGAGGAACACCATCACGCCCGCAATCACGCCGAACACCGCACCGAACACGAAAGGCGATAAAAACGGCTTGAGCAGGGTGTAGCCCAAAACCGCGCCCAAAGGTTCGGCAAGCCCTGAAGCGAGGCAGGCGAGGACGGTTTTTTTGCGGTTGCGGGTGGCAAAATAAACGGGGGCGGCAATGGAAATACCTTCGGGAATATTGTGTATCGCAATCGCGAGCGCCAGCGGCATTCCGACGGCGGGATTTTCCAGCGTGGCGAAAAACGTTGCCAAACCTTCGGGAAAGTTGTGTGCGGTAATGGCAAACGCCGCCATCATGCCGACGCGGGCAATGTGGCGGCGTTTGTTTTCCTGAAAGGCAGGGTCGTGCGGGTCGAGCGTTTCGTGCGGGTTCGGCACGATGCGGTCAATCAGCGCAATCGCCCCCATGCCCGCCAAAAAAGCCAGCGTTGCGGCGGCGAAGGCTTTGTCTTTGTCGTAAACCTGCCCGAAGGCTTCGCTGGATTTGTTGAAAATCTCCGTCAGCGACACATATACCATCGCCCCGCCCGCAAACGCCAAGCCGAACGACAATACGCGCGGGTTTGGCGTTTTGGAAAACATCACCAACCCGCTGCCCAGTACGGTAAACAATCCGGCGGCGAGGGCGATGCCGAAGGCGGTGATGAGGTTGGTTGAGCTGATATCAGGCATCGTCTTAAGTCGTTAACACAATAAAGAAATCAGCCTAACATATTTTCCTAAATTAGAGAATAATTATTATTTATATTTATATTGACAAGAACAAATGTCGGATTAGAAACGTCGGCAAATATAGTGGATTAACTTTAAATCAGGACAAGGCGGCGAAGCCGCAGACAGTACAGATAGTACGGAACCGATTCACTTTGGTGCTTCAGCACCTTAGAGGAATCGTTCTCTTTGAACTAAGGCGAGGTAACGCCGTCGGTTTAAAGTTAAGCCACTATAAAAACCATTCCAACCCCTTTTCCCTTCCTCCAAACGGCAACGCAGCCCGCCATCCGCCAGTCTGAAACGCCGCCGGATTTTCCATATAAATGGAAGAAATGTTATGATTTTGCAATCTTCCCTCTTTCAGACGACCCAGTGCGGATGATGTGAAAGGTCGTCTGAAACACATTCACCCCCCTCCGAAACGAGACATTCATGACCCTGCAAATCGGTATCGACTTAGGCACGACCAACAGCCTGATTGCCCAGTTCCACAACGGCGAAACCCGCCTGATTCCCAACCAACACGGCCATTTTCTGACACCGTCGGTCATCAGCGTCGCCGAAGACGGCAGCATCCTGACCGGCATCGCCGCACGCGAACGCCTCTCCACCGCCCCGACGCTGACCGCCTCGGCGTTCAAGCGATTTATGGGAACGGATAAAACTTTCCATTTGGGCAAGCGCACGTTCCGCGCCGAAGAATTGTCCGCGCTGATTTTAAAAAGCCTGAAAGAAGATGCGGAAGCCTTTTTGGGAGAACCGGTATGCGATGTCGTTCTGACCGTTCCCGCCTATTTCAACGCCATCCAACGTCAGGCAACGAAAAACGCGGCACAGATGGCAGGTTTGAACGTCCTTCGTTTGCTCAACGAACCGACTGCCGCCGGCCTTGCTTACGGATTGCAGGAAAAACCCGACGACACGCGCTTTTTGATTTACGACTTGGGCGGCGGGACGTTTGACGTATCCGTACTCGATTATTTCGACGGCGTCGTCCAAGTATCCGCCAGCGCGGGCGACAACCATTTGGGCGGCGAAGATTTCGTCAACGTGCTGCGCCAGTGTTTCCTGAAAAAATGCACGACGCTGACGTCGTCTGAAAGCGACAAACTGGCGCAAAACAGCGAATTGTGGCAGGTATTGGAAACCGCCAAGCGCAAACTCGGCGAAGAAATGCAGGCAGAAATCCGTTTCCATTACGGCGACACGGTTCACACCGCCGTCATCAGCCGCGAAGAATTCCAAGAAGCCGCCACGCCATTAATGGGCCGCCTGCGTCAACCGCTGGAGCGCGCATTGCGCGATGCCAAGCTGCACCCTTCGCAAATCGACGGCATCATCTTGGTCGGCGGCGCGACGCGGATGCCGATGATTCGGCATTCCATTGCCCAACTGTTCCGCCGCATCCCGCTTGTTTCGGTCAATCCCGACGAAGCCATCGCACGCGGCGCGGCGGTGCAGGCGGCGCTGATTGCGCGCAACGAAAGCGTGGAAGAAGTCGTCCTTACCGACGTGATGCCCTTCTCGCTCGGCACGGAAGCCGGCATGGACATTGGCGACCAATACGTTACCGGACGGTTTTTCCCGATTATTGAACGCAATATGCCCGTTCCCGTTTCGCGCGTCGAAACTTTCATCACTTCCCACGACGGGCAGAAAGTGATTTTGGTCGATGTTTTGCAGGGCGAGTCCATGCTTGCCAAAGAAAACCTGAAACTGGGTGAACTGTCGGTCAACGTCCCGCCCAAGCCGAAAGGACAGGTATCGATAGACGTCCGCTTCAGCTACGACGTCAACGGGCTTTTAGAAGTCGACATCAGCAACAAAAACCTGAATCTGCACATCAATCAGGTTTTCCGTCAAAACAGCCAAAGCCTGACGCCTGAAGAAATCAAGGCTTCCCTGATCAAACTCGCCGCCTTGAAAATCCATCCGCGCGATCAGCAGCACAATATCTATCTGTTGGAAAAAGCCAAACGCCTGTATGAAGAATTCCTCGGAGACAACCGGCACATCATCGCTGCGGAAGTGGCGCGTTTTGAAGCCGTATTGGAAACGCAGGACCCGATCGTCATCCATAGGGCGCAACAGCAATTTAGCGAATTTTTAAACCGTTTCGACGGCGGCTGGCTGCTGTAAGCGCATCGCTTTTCATCGGACACGCCGAACAATGAAAGATAAAATCCATTGAAAACAAAAAATTATGCAATACCGGCAAAAATAAGTTGACACCTTTCCGACGCATCCATATAATGCACGGCTTATCGGGTCGTTAGCTCAGTCGGTAGAGCAG
>NZ_KV800929.1:11341-24949 GCF_001810355.1 Neisseria sp. HMSC074B07
CGAGCGTTCGAATCGCTCACGACCCACCAAATTTTAAAAGCTGAGTTGAAAAACTCAGCTTTTTTATTATCTTTCAGATATACGCAGACCAAGCCATACGAAAACGCCGTATCGGTTTAAAACTAACCCACCAAACAATCAAAGCTGTCTGAAACACCGCAATCATGCAAAACCGCGTTTTCAGACGACCCCGCCAACGCCACTCGGAATCGACATGATCAGCAGACTGACCGGCAAGCTCATCGAGAAAAACCCTCCGCAAATCGTCATCGACGTCAACGGCGTCGGCTACGAAGCCGACGTATCCATGCAGACTTTCTACAACCTGCCCGCCTTGGGCGAAACCGTGCAGCTTTACACCCAGCTTGTCGTCCGTGAAGACGCGCATTTATTGTTTGGCTTTGCGACTGCCGACGAGCGGGCGACGTTCCGCCAGTTGGTCAAAGTCAGCGGCATCGGTGCGAAAACCGCGCTGGGCATACTCTCCGCCATGTCCGCCGACGAGCTTGCCCGCGCGGTTGCCGACGAAGACATCAAACGCCTCTCTTCCGCCCCGGGCATCGGCAAAAAAACCGCCGAACGCATGGTTTTGGAACTGCGCGGCAAACTGGTTTCCCATACCGCTACCGACGGGCTTTTCACCGCCGCGCCTGCTGCCGACGAAACGGACGACATCGTCAACACCCTGATTGCGCTGGGTTACAACGAACGCGAGGCAAAAGCCGCCATCAAAGGCATCCCAAAAGGCACGGAAGTCGGCGAAGGCGTACGCTTGGCTTTGAAAAATCTGTTGAAATAAAACATCCTCCGCCTTGCCGTCAAAACGCGGCAACCATACAAAGAGGTCGTCTGAAAACCCCGAATCAGGTTTTCAGACGACCTCTTTTTTACGTCAAACCGCTTACGCGCCGCGTTTTTCCAAAGCGGCTACGGCAGGCAACTCTTTGCCTTCCAAGAATTCGAGGAACGCGCCGCCGCCGGTGGAGATGTAGCCGATTTGGTCGGTAACGCCGAATTTGGCAATCGCCGCCAGCGTGTCGCCGCCGCCCGCAATCGAGAATGCTTTGCTTTGGGCGATGGCTTCGGCAAGGGCTTTCGTGCCGCCTGCGAACTGGTCAAACTCAAACACACCGACCGGACCGTTCCAAACGATAGTGCCTGCGGCTTTGAGCAACTCAGCAAGTGCGGCGGCGGATTTCGGACCGATGTCCAGAATCATATCGTCTTCGGCAACGTCGGCAATGTCTTTTACAACCGCTTCGGCATCGGCGGCAAAGGCTTTGGCAACGACGACATCGGTCGGCAGCGGTACGGAGCCGCCTTTGGCCGCCATTTTCGCCATGATTTTTTTAGACTCTTCCACCAAATCGTGTTCCGCCAAAGATTTGCCGATGGCTTTGCCTTCCGCCAACAGGAAGGTGTTGGCGATACCGCCGCCGACGATGAGTTGATCGACTTTGTCCGCCAGCGATTCGAGGATGGTCAGTTTGGTGGACACTTTGCTGCCGGCGACAATCGCCACCATCGGGCGCGCAGGCTGTTTCAGGGCTTTGCCCAAAGCGTCGAGTTCGCCCGCCATCAATACGCCGGCGCAGGCAACGGGCGCGGCTTGGGCGACGGCTTCGGTCGAGGCTTGGGCACGGTGGGCGGTGCCGAACGCGTCGTTGACAAACACGTCGCACAAGGCGGCATAGGCTTTGCCCAGTTCCAAATCGTTTTTCTTCTCGCCCTTGTTGATGCGCACGTTTTGCAGCATGACGACATCGCCCGCGTTCAGGACGGGTTTGTTTTCACGCCAGTCGTTCAATACTTTCACGTCTTTACCCAACAGGCTGCCCAAGTGCGCGGCAACGGGCGCAACGTCGTCTTCAGGATGAAACTCGCCTTCGGTCGGTCGGCCCAAGTGGGTCATCACGATAACGGACGCGCCGTTGTCCAAGCAGTATTTGATGGACGCAAGCGAGGCGCGGATACGGGTGTCGTCGCTGATTTTGCCGTCTTTGAACGGCACGTTCATATCGGCGCGGATGAGGACGGTTTTGCCCTGCACGTTTTGTTCGGTCAGTTTCAGAAATGCCATGATGTATCCTTTGTGAAGGTTGGAAACGGAAATGGGAATGTTCTCAATTATCCGCGAACGGGGCGCATCGGTAAAGGCAGGATTTGCCTGCGCTTGATTTGCGTCAGCGGTAGGGTCGATATAAGGTCGTCTGAAAACGTGGTTTGAATGAAGTAAAAACCCAAATCCCTCCTTTCAGACGACCTCCCGCCGAATCTTTGCTAAACTACACGAAAATACGTTCAACATCCTCAAAGCTATGCTCACTTACACCCCGCCCGATCCGCGACAACCTGCCAAAACCCATGAAAAACCCTGGCTCTTGCTGCTGATGGCATTTGCCTGGCTGTGGCCGGGCGTGTTTTCGCACGACTTGTGGAACCCCGCCGAACCCACCGTCTTTACCGCCGTCGAAGCCTTAGACGCAGGCGCGACGCCGTTGGTCGCCCATGTGTTGGGGCAGCCGGATTTTCAGATTCCGCCCGTCTATTTGTGGGTGGCGGCGGCGTTCAAACACCTGTTGTCACCTTGGGCGGCGGACGCTTATGATGCCGCGCGGTTTGCGGGCGTCTTCTTTACGATTATCGGGCTGACCGCCTGCGGTTTTGCCGGATTCAACTTCTTGGGCAGGCACCACGGGCGCAGCGTCGTCCTCATCCTGATCGGCAGCATCGGGCTGCTCTCGGTCGCGCACTTCCTCAACCCCGCTTCGGTCGCCTTTGCCGCATCGGGCATGATATTGTGCGGCTTTTCGTTGGCGCAACGCCGCGTCATTACCTCCTCCCTGTTGCTGGGCTTCGGCTGGGCGTTGCTGTCGCTCTCATCAGGCTATCTGATGACCGCCGCGCTGATGTTTTTAGCACCCGCCCTGCTGCTCGATGAGAAATGGCGCGTCAAACGCTATTACCTGACACTGGTCGGCGCGTTCGCCATCGGACTGCCGCTGCTGACGGTTTATCCGCTCATTTTCTCCAGAACGCAGCCCGAACTGTTTTCCATCTGGCTGCAACACCACTCGCTCGGCGCATTCGGCGGCTTGGGTGGTTTTCAGACGACCTTCAGTCTGTTCTACTACCTGAAAAACCTGCTCTGGTTTACCCTGCCCGCGTGGCCGCTCGCGGCATGGACGTTAAGCCGCCCCCGCATCCGCGAAAAAAACTGGAGCGTATTGTGCATTTCGTGGTTCCTCATCGTCCTCAGCATTCTTGCCGTCAGCCCGCAACGCCTGCAAGACAACCTCGTTTGGCTGCTGCCCCCGCTTGCCCTGCTCGGCGCGGCGCAACTGGACGGACTGCGGCGCGGCGCGGCGGCGTTTATCAACTGGTTCGGCGTCATGGCGTTCGGATTGTTCGCCATTTTCCTGTGGACGGGCTTCTTCGCCATGAACTACGGCTGGCCTGCCAAACTCGCCGAACGCGCCGCCTATTTCAGCCCGTATTACACGCCCGACATCGACCCGATACCGATGGCGGTCGCCCTACTGTTTACCCCGCTGTGGCTGTGGGCGATTACCCGCAAAAACATCCGCGGCAGACAGGCAGTGACCAACTGGGCGGCAGGCGTTACGCTGGCGTGGGCATTGCTGATGACCCTGTTCCTGCCGTGGCTCGACGCCGCCAAAAGCCACGCGCCCGTCGTCCTCCAAATGGAAGCCGCCCTCTCCCCCGAACTGAAACAACGGCTTTCAGACGACCTCGAATGTATCAGCATCGCCAACGAAGACCACCGCGCCCGTATCGCTTGGGCGCAATACAGCGACTTGACACTCCATATCGACGATGCTGCCTGCCGCTACCGCCTGGTGCAGCAGCCTAAAAATACCGACGCGCCGCCGGGCTGGACGAAAATCTGGCAGGGCGCGCGCCCGAGAAACAAAGTGGAAGGCTTCGCCCTGTTGGAGAAAGCGGAATGAATCCGCTAGGGGCGTGAATGGCAAACGTCGTCTGAAGATCGGTTTCAGACGACGTTTTTTCATGAAGATTTGAGTATCGGAAACATTGTTTGCAAGAATGCGTCTGACAGGCGTTTGATATAGTGGATTAACAAAAATCAGGACAAGGCGACGAAGCCGCAGACAGTACAGACAGTACAGCAAGGCAAGGCAACGCCGTACTGGTTTAAAGTTGAGCCACTATAAACACAAAGGTCGTCTGAAAACCCATATTCAGGTTTTCAGACGACCTTTTATGCTTCAAATCCCGTGTTATTGAAGGCTGTGTTCCAATGACACGCCTGCCGCCCAGCCGGTTTTGGGGTCTTTGCTTTCTTTGACTACGCCGGAGTTGAACGAGAGGGTCGTGCGTTTGGAGAATTTGTATTCGGTGTTGAACGCGAGCTGTTTGTAATTCTTGCCGGTATCGGAGCGGCCGTAGGCGACGCCGAGTTTGGGGGTGATGTTGCCCATGGTGTAGCCGGCGGTCACTTGGAAATCGCGGGTGTTGGTATTGGTTTTGGTTTCGTCTTCCCAGTGGAATTTGTCGGCAACATTGCGGGCGTACATCATGCCGGCGGCGAGGTAGAGGTCGTCTTTGTCGTAGCCGACTTTCAGGGAATGAACCTGTCTGTCTTTGGTATCGTCAGGCGAGCCGTTGCGGGCGTATTCGAGGGCGTAGTGGGCGTTGAAGCCGTTGGTCGGGTGTTTGTAGTGCAAGCCTAAGCCCGCCATCCAGTCGCCGTTGCGCTTCCTGTCTTTGTATTTGTTGGCACCGGGCGCGATTTGGACGCGGTAGTTGAAGCCGTTGTCAAAGGTTTTGGATTCGTAGTTCAGGGCGATTTCACGGCCGCCGAAACGGGTCATGCGCCCCATGGTTTGGGTGTGGTTGTTGCCGTTGAACGCGTCTTGTTCGCCGGTCAGGTAGTGCATGGGGGTACTGAGCCAGCCGGCGCGGACAGTACCGAAATCGCCGCGCAGACCGATATAGGAGTCGTCCGTACTCCAGCCGTTGTAGTCGAAGGCGACGAATGAATTGACGCCGTAGATGAGCTTGAGGTCTTTGTCGAGTTTTTCACTGCCCATAATCCAGATGCGGCTGTTGTTGTCGGATATATCGGTAGCGGATTGCCCTTTGCCGTTGCGTTCGTGTTCGATAGAAGTAAATATCCGTCCGCCGATTTTGGCTTCGTTATCGGATGCCAATGCGGGGGCGGCAAGCGGGACGGCAACCGCAATCATTAATAACTTCTTCATTTTATTCTCCTTTTATTTGATTTTTCTGAGGCTGCGTTTAAACAGGGTTTTATACTATTTGAGGCGTGCAAAAAAATCAATATTTTTGTAATCACTTGTAACTTTTATTTCAAAAAATGTTTTTTACGGCGTTTTTTTGTGTTATCTTGCAAACCGATTTCCAAAACAGGCGGATTTTTTCAAATACCCATAGAGAATAAATCTTTTTATCCGCCAAAAATCAGAATATTTCCCTACCATGTAGTCATATGTAGTTTTTTTATTTTTTGCAAAACGCAGGATGGAGGGAGAGATAGCGAGAAGAGGAGAAAAAACGTGCTGCCGAACAAACCTTATTCCATATTAGCTTTATCGCTTGCCATAGTGCTTGCGCTGTCGGCGTGTCATCGCGAAGTCAAGCCCGCGCCCGAATTCAAGCGCAGCGAATACAATAAAATCGTCATCAGCAACGCGGTCGAACCGAGTACGCTCGACCCGCAAAAAAGCTCGGATATGGCGGCGGGCGCGATTATCCGTCAGATGATGGACGGCTTGGTCAGTACGGATGCCGAAGGCAAAACCATTCCCGCCTTGGCGTTGAAATGGGAGCCGTCGGACGAAGGGCGCGTTTGGACGTTCCACCTGCGCGATGCAAATTGGAGCAACGGCGACCCGATTACCGCCGAAGATTTCGTTTACAGCTTCCGCCGCCTCGCCGATCCTGCAACCGCCGCGCCTAACAGCAGCTATTTGGAAGACGCGAAAATACAGGGTGCGGCGGAAATCCTACAAGGCAAGGCGAAGCCGGATACTTTGGGCGTCAAGGCTTTGGACAAAAAAACGCTGCAATTCACGCTCACCGCGCCCGTGCCGTATTTCCCCGATATGCTGATTCAGCAGTTCACCTACCCCGTCCACCGCGCCACGGTCGAGAAATTCGGCGAAAAATGGACGCAGCCGGGCAATTATGTTTCCAGCGGCGCATACATCCTCAAAGAATGGCGTGTCAACAGCCACATCACCATGGATAAAAACCCTGCTTATTACGACAGCAAAAAAGTATCCATCCCGCAGGCGGTGTTCCTCGCCAGCGGCAAAGAATACGACCGCTACCGCGCCGACGAAGTGGACGTTACCTACGGCATCCCTTCCGACCAGATCAAGATTGCCGAGAAAGAATTTCCCGGACAGGTTCGGCGCGCGACTTTGCTGTGTTCTTGGTTTTTAGAGCCGAACTTGGAATCCGCCGAATTTAAAAATCCCAAAGTCCGCCGCGCGCTCAACCTCCTGACCGACCGCGCCATCATTACCAAAGTTGCCGGACGCGGCGACAAGGAAGCGTTCCAGCTCACCCCGCCGAATATGCAGGGCGGCGGCGAATCTGCCCCCGCATGGAAGCCGCTCAAGCGCGAAGCGCGCATTGCCGAAGCGGAAAAACTTTTGCGCGAAGCGGGTTACAGCGAAGAGAAACCGCTTGAGTTCCAAATCGTCTATACCACCAGCGAGGCCGCCAAGAAACAAATTACCGCGCTGCAATCCATTTGGAAGGCGACCGTACCGTTTGTGCGCCCCACGCTGATGAACGAAGAATGGAAAACCTTTTTGGACAAGCGCCTGCAAGGCAACTTCAGCATGGCGTTTGCGGGCTGGTGTTCCGACTACAACGACCCTGCGGGCATGCTCAATATTTTCAAATCCAACAATCCGAACAACGCCTTCCATTACAAGAATCCCGAATTCGACAAGCTGATGAACAGCACGCTCGAAGCGGGCATTTCCGCCGAAGAGCGCGCCCGCCGCTACGTCAGCGCCGAGGCGATGCTGCAACGCGACGACGCCTTTATCCCGCTGTATCACCAAGTCAGCATCAATCTGGTGAAACCCGACATCCAAGGCTACTCCGACCGCGACCCGCTGAAAAATTACACCATCAAAAATTGGTCGTTTGCACCCAAGAAGTGATTTGATAACATAGACACGTTTTTCAGACGACCTTCCTGTACATCAAGTTAATCCGCTATAAAAAGGTCGTCTGAAACCGCGAAACCCTATTGGAGAATCCGTTCATGAATACCGTATCGAATTACCTGTCCGCATTGCGCGAAGCCATGAAGGCGCAAGGTCTGGACGCACTCGTCATCCCCTCCGCCGACCCCCATCTTTCCGAATACCTGCCCGCACACTGGCAGGCGCGCCGCGAGTTGTCAGGCTTTACCGGCTCGGTCGGCACATTTGTCGTTACCGCCGATGAAGCGGGCGTGTGGGTGGACAGCCGCTATTGGGAACAAGCCACCAAACAGCTTGCGGGCAGCGGCATTGAATTGCAAAAAAGCGGGCAAGTTCCGCCGTATAACGAATGGCTCGCGGCAAACCTGCCCGAAAACGCCGCCGTCGGCATCCCTTCCGATATGGTGTCGCTCACCGGCAAACGCACTTTGGCGCAATCCCTGACCGCCAAAAACATCCGCATCGAACACCCCGACGGCCTGCTTGACCAAGTGTGGACAAGCCGTCCCGCCATTCCCGCCGAAACCGTGTTCATCCACGACCCCGCCTACGTCTCCGAAACCGCCGCCGAAAAACTCGCCCGCGTGCGCGCCGTCATGGCGGAAAAAGGCGCGGATTACCACTTGGTTTCCTCGCTTGACGACATCGCTTGGCTGACCAACCTGCGCGGCAGCGACGTGCCTTTCAATCCCGTTTTCGTATCCTTCCTGCTTATCGGCAAAGACAATGCCGTCCTGTTTACCGACCAAGGTCGTCTGAACGCCGAAGCCGCCGCCGCGCTGCAAACCGCAGGCATCACGGTCGAACCTTACGCCCAAGTTGCCGACAAACTCGCGCAAATCGGCGGCGCGCTGCTTATCGAGCCGAACAAAACCGCCGTCAGCACGCTCGTGCGCCTGCCCGAAAGCGTGCGCCTGATCGAAGGCATCAACCCGTCCACCTTCTTCAAATCCGTCAAATCCGAAGCCGACATCGCCCACATCCGCGAAGCGATGGAACAAGATGGCGCGGCGTTGTGCGGCTTCTTCGCCGAGTTTGAAGACATCATTGACAACGGCGGCAGCCTGACCGAAATCGACGTGGACACCATGCTCCACCGCCACCGCAGCGCACGCCCGGGCTTCATCTCATTGAGTTTCGACACCATCGCGGGCTTCAACGCCAACGCTGCCCTGCCGCATTACAGCGCAACGCCCGAAAGCCACAGCACCATCAGCGGCAACGGTCTCCTGCTCATCGACTCCGGCGCGCAATACAAAGGCGGTACGACCGACATCACCCGCGTCGTCCCCGTCGGCACACCGAGTGCCGAACAAAAACGCGACAACACCCTCGTCCTCAAAGCCCATATCGCGCTTGCCGAAGCCGTGTTCCCCGAAAACATCCTCTCGCCGATGATAGACGCCATCTGCCGCAAACCCCTGTGGCAGGCGCAATGCGACTACGGCCACGGCACAGGCCACGGCGTAGGCTATTTCCTCAACGTCCACGAAGGCCCGCAAGTCATCGCCTGCGCCGCCGTTCCCGGTCCTCAGCACGCCATGAAAAAAGGCATGGTGACCTCCATCGAACCCGGACTCTACCGTCCCGGCAAATGGGGCATCCGCATTGAGAACCTCGCCGCCAACCAAACCGTCGCCAACCCGCAGGAAACCGAGTTCGGCAGCTTCCTCTACTTCGAAACCCTGACCCTCTGCCCCATCGACACCCGCCTGATGGACACCGCCCTCATGACCGACGGCGAAATCGACTGGCTCAACCGCTACCACGCCGAAGTCCGCCGCCGCCTCGAGCCGCTGACCGAAGGCGCGGCAAAAGCATGGCTGATCAAACGCACCGAACCGCTGGCGCGCTGACGACAAAGGTCGTCTGAAACGACCATGGCGCGGGTTCTCACCACGAACCCGCACCAACCCCAAAGGTCGTCTGAAAACGGCCGTAGCGTGGGCTCTGCCCACGAATCCGCGCCAATCCCAAAGGTCGTCTGAAAACGGCCGTAGTGTGGGCTTTGCCCACGAAAAACACCAGCAAAAAGGTCGTCTGAAACCGAAAATCCCGTTTCAGACGACCTCCGAAACAAACCCATAACGCAGGCTGCCACCCGCGACTGCCGCAATATAGTGGATTAACTTTAAATCAGGACAAGGCGGACGAAGCCGCACAGTACAGAGATAGTACGGAACCGATTCACTTGGTGCTTCAGCACCTTAGAGGAATCGTTCTCTTTGAACTAAGGCGAGGTAACGCCGTCGGTTTAAAGTTAAGCCACTATAAAAAACCGTCCGAAACCCCATCCAAAGTGTTCAGACAACCATAAAAGCCGTAGCGTGGGCTTTGCCCACGAAAAACATCAGCAAAAAGGTCGTCTGAAACCCAAAATCCCGTTTCAGACAACCATAAAAGCAAAAGCCCGCACACCCCAAAAACCAAGGGCCTGACTACAAAGAAGAGAAAACCACCCCAAGCGTCCGAACCCTGTTCAGACCGCCTTCCTGTATTCAGGCATATTCCGACCCACCAAGCCCCGAGCAGGTACGATATGCTGAAATTCATCATCCGCCGCATACTTTCCGCCATCCCCACCATGCTGGTACTGATTACCGTCTCATTCTTCATGATGCGGCTCGCACCCGGCAGCCCCTTCACCGGCGACAAAAACGTACCGCCCGCCGTACTGGCCAACATCGAAGCCAAATACCATCTGAACGACCCGATGTACCTGCAATACTTCAACTATCTCAAACAACTCGCCCACGGCGACCTCGGCCCCTCGTTCAAATACAAAGACTACAACGTCAACGAGCTGCTCGCCCAAGCTCTGCCCGTCTCCGTCGAACTGGGCGTGTACTCCTTCATCGTCTCCACCGTTTTGGGCGTACTCATGGGCACCATCGCCGCGCTCAGGCGCAACACATGGGCGGACTACACCATCATGACCGCCGCCATGACCGGCATCGTCGTCCCCAGCTTCGTCAAAGCCCCCATCATGATTTTCATCTTCGCCATCACCCTCAAATGGCTGCCCGCCGGCGGCTGGAATGACGGCGCGCTGACTAGCCTCATCCTGCCCGTCGCCGCCCTCTCCATAGGCTATGTCGCAGGCCTCGCCCGCATCACGCGCGGCGCGATGATAGAAGTGTTGAACAGTCCCTACATCCGCACCGCCCGCGCCAAAGGGCTGTCCATGAACAGCATCGTCCTGCGCCACGCACTGCGTCCCGCCATGCTGCCCATCCTCTCCTATCTCGTTCCCGCCTTCGTCGGCATCATCACCGGCGCCATCGTCATCGAAAGCGTCTTCGGACTGCCCGGCATCGGACAACTCTTCGTCAACGGCGCGCTCAACCGCGACTACGGCATGATCTTGGGACTGACCATCCTCGTCGGCGTACTGACCATCGTCTTCAACGCCGTACTCGACATCCTCTACGCCCTGATCGACCCCAAAATCCGCTATTAAAAGCAAAAAAGGTCGTCTGAAAACCGGTTTTGCCGTTTTCAGACGACCCCGAACAAAACAACGGAGAACACCATGCTATTCAACAAGAAAAATTCCCGCGCCATAGCAGACGCAGCCGAACAGGCACAAGTACACGGACGCAGCCTGTGGCAGGACGCATGGCGGCGTTTCAGCAACAACAAAGCCGCCCTGTGCAGCATCTTCATCCTTGCCGCCATCACCCTCTTCGTTGTCGCCGCCCCCTGGATCAGCGCCTACACCTACGACTACACCGACTGGGACAACATGCAAATCCCGCCTTCCTTCTCCACCCGCCACTACTTCGGCACAGACCTGCTCGGACGCGACCTCCTCACCCGCGCCGCCGCAGGCGGGCGCATTTCCCTGCTCATCGGCATCGCAGGCGCGCTCGTCGCCGTCGTCATCGGCACGCTCTACGGCGCGCTCGCAGGCTTTTTCGGCGGCAAACTCGACTCCGTCATGATGCGCCTGCTCGAAATCCTCAACGCCTTTCCGTTTATGTTTTTCGTCATCCTCTTGACCACCTTCTTCGGGCGCAACCTCTTACTCATCTTCGTCGCCATCGGACTCGTCTCATGGCTGGACGTCGCCCGCATCGTCCGCGGACAAACCCTCAGCCTCAAACACAAAGAATTCGTCGAAGCCGCCCGCATCACAGGCGTATCCCGCCGCCGCATCGTTACCCGCCACATCATCCCCAACGTACTCGGCGTCGTCATGGTTTACGCCTCCCTGCTCGTACCCGGCATGATCATGTTTGAATCCTTCCTCAGCTTCCTCGGATTGGGCGTACAAGAACCCCAAACCAGTTGGGGCTCCATGCTCCAAGAAGGCGCAGCCTCCATGGAAGCCGCCCCGTGGCAGCTCCTCGTCCCCTGCTTCTTCCTCGTCGCCACCCTCTTCTGCTTCAACTTCATCGGCGACGGCCTGCGCGACGCACTCGACCCCAAAGACCGCTGACACACACAACGAGGACACACCCATGACCACCCCATTACTCACCGTCGAAAACCTCGACATCCGCTTCCAACTCCACGACAAAACCGTCCACGCCGTGCGCAACATCAGCTTCCAAGTCGCCAAAGGTGAAACCCTCGCCCTCGTCGGCGAATCCGGTTCCGGCAAATCCGTTACCGCCATGTCCCTCATGCGCCTCCTGCCCGAAAACACCACCCGCTACGGACAAAACTCGCGCATCACCTTCGACGGCACATCCATCCTCGACGCAGACGAAAAAACCCTCCGCGGCCTACGCGGCGGACGCATCAGCTTCATCTTCCAAGAGCCCATGACCTCGCTGAACCCCTTCATGAAAATCGGCACCCAGCTCATGGAAGCCCTGCGCGTCCACAACAAAACCATCACCCGCAAAGCCGCCCGCGAACGCATCCTCGACCTCCTCAACCGCGTCGGCATCCGCGAAGCAGAACGTCGTCTGAAACAATACCCCCACGAATTCTCAGGCGGTCAGCTCCAGCGCATCATGATCGCCATGGCGCTGCTCAACGAGCCCGCCCTGCTCATCGCCGACGAACCCACCACCGCCCTCGACGTCACCATCCAAGCAGAAATCCTCGACCTCCTCCACGACCTCCAAAAACAAATGGGCATGGCGATAATCTTCATCACCCACGACCTCGGACTCGCCGAACACTACTCCGAAACCGTCTGCGTCATGAAAGACGGCGAAATCGTCGAGCGCGGCAAAATCAAACAAGTTTTCGCCAACCCCACCCACCCCTACACCGCCCAACTCATCCACTCCGTCCCCAAAGGCATGAAAGACCCCGTAGAAGGCAACCCGCCCGAGCTCATCCGTGCCGACGGCATCGACGTCCACTTCACCCTCAAACACAACTTCTTCGGCAAACCCCTCAAAACCTTCCACGCCGTCAAAAACATCAGTCTCGCCATCCGCCAAGGCGAAACCCTCGGCATCGTCGGCGAATCCGGTTCAGGCAAATCCACACTCGGCAAAGCCATCATGCAAATGCTCCCCTACCAAGGCAGCATACACTTCGACGGCAGCGACCTCGCCGCCCTCAGCCCGGAGCGAGCGCGCCAGCTCAAAGCCGAACGCCAAATCGTTTTCCAAGACCCCTACGGCTCACTCTCACCCCGCCTCACCGTCGGCGAAATCATAGGCGAAGGCCTCACCGTCCACCGCCCCGAAATGACCAAAGCCCAACGCACCGAACTCGTCCTCAAAGTCCTGGACGAAGTCTCCCTGCCCGCCGACGCCCTCAACCGCTACCCGCACGAATTCTCAGGCGGACAACGCCAACGCATCGCCATCGCCCGCGCCCTCATCCTGCGGCCCAAGTTCATCCTCCTCGACGAACCCACCTCCGCCCTCGACCGCTCCGTCCAAATCAAAGTCGTCGAACTGCTGCGCGGACTCCAAACCAAATACGGACTGACCTACATCTTCATCAGCCACGACCTCTCCGTCGTCCGCGCCGTCAGCGACAACGTCGCCGTCATGCAGCACGGAGAACTCGTCGAATACGGCAGCGCAGACCAAATCTTCCACCACCCGCAGAAAGACTACACCAAACGCCTCATCAACGCCGCCTTCGACCTCTGACCCAAGGTCGTCTGAAAAACCTCCATTCAGACGACCTTTCTACCGTTTATCCCATTTGCTTTACCGTTGATGACGTTCAAGTTACCATACGAACCTCATTGTCATCTTTAAATTCAACGCCATGACTGCCCGCCAATCCTACCATCTCACTTTCGCCCGTTTCTCCCCGTCACTCTCTGTTCGTTCTTTCACCGCCTCCGAAGCCGCCAACACCGCCTACCGCGTCGAAATCACCGCCACCTCCACCGATTCCTCCCTGCCGCTGTCTTCCTATCTCAACCAGCGCGCAGCGTTTGAAATCCGTCCGC